>CANQYG010000021.1 GCA_947628015.1 uncultured Clostridia bacterium | reverse complement strand
CTGCAAAAAACATTCCTTCTATTTTTTTATGTTCTAATGATAATTTTAATTCTTGTGGGTCTATACAATCATATTCTATTGCATAAGCTGGTCTTGTAAATTCTACATGTTCCATTCCTGGTACAGTTCTATACATTGCAATTTGTACTTCTTCAGGAAGTGATGAGCTCATTCCTTGAACATACATTTCATCTGTATCTCTGCCAATTGGTTCAATAAATAACTGATGTCTTTCTTTATCAGCAAATCTAACTACTTTATCTTCAATAGATGGACAATATCTAGGACCTGTTCCGTGTATTTTACCAGAGTAAAGAGGTGATTTATCTAAATTATTTCTAATTATTTTATGAGTTTCTTCATTTGTATAAGTTAAATAACAAGGAAGTTGATTTTCACATTTATTAAATGAATCTTCCATAGAAAATGGCTCTATTACATCATCTCCCTCTTGAATTTGCATTTTATCAAAATCCAAACTTCTTCTATTTACTCTAGCCGGAGTTCCTGTTTTAAATCTATTAACCTTTATATCTAAATTTTTTAAAATATCAGTCAATTTATTAGATGCTGCAACTCCATCTGGTCCACTTGAATATGAAATATCTCCTATATGTATCATTCCTCCTAAATATGTACCTGTTGCTAAAATAACTGCTTTTACATTATAAATTGCTCCAATATTAGTTTCTATAGATTTTATTTTATTATTTTCTACAGTTATATTAACTATTTCTGCTTGTTTTAAAAAAAGATTTTCCTGTTTTTCAAGTGTATGCTTCATTTCAGCTTGATATTTTTTTCTATCAGCTTGAGCCCTTAAAGAATATACAGCAGGTCCTTTTGAAGTATTTAACATTTTTAATTGTACAAATGTCTTATCAATATTTTTTCCCATCTCTCCGCCTAGACAGTCAATTTCTCTTACAATATGTCCTTTAGAACTTCCACCAATATGTGGATTACAAGGCATATTAGCAACAGCCTCTAAACTAATTGAAAATATTAATGTTTTCATTCCCATTCTAGCACAAGCCAAACCTGCCTCACAACCTGCATGTCCTGCTCCTATAACTGCTACATCATAATCTCCTGCATAATAACTCATTTTATTTCTCCTTTTAAAGTTATTTATGAAACAAAAACAAAATTTTTAAATTTTATTAGTTTCATTTTTAATTATTTGTTTATTTTTAGATATTTATATAATATATAATTTGTTCGATTTTATTTTCCTAAACAAAACTTTTTAAATATTTCATTTATAATATCTTCTGATGCATTTTTTCCTGTTATTTCTCCTAAATCTTCTAAAGCTTGCTTTATATATATTGAAGAAATATCTATTGGCATATTATTTTTAATTGCATCTTCCCCATTTACTATATTTTGATATGCTTTTCTTATTTGATTTTTATGTCTTTCATTAGTTATAATAACTTCATTTCCATTATCAATATTATTTAACTTAAATATATCAATAATTTTTTCGTATAAATCATTTAATCCATCTTTTTTTAAAGCAGACATTTTAATTGTTGATTTACATAATTTTTTTATTTTGTCTTCTATGCTATTATTTTTTTGTTTTATGTCAACTTTGTTTAATACTATTATTGCATTTTTATCTTTTATAATATCAATTATCTGTTTATCTTCTTCTTCAAAATCCCTTGATAAATCAAATATAGCAATTATAAGATCAGCTTCTTTTGCTAATTTTTTGCTTTTCTCAACACCTATTTTTTCAATTGTATTTTCAGTATCTCTTACTCCAGCTGTATCAATTAATTTTAATGACAATCCATCAATATTAATAAATTCTTCTATTGTATCTCTTGTAGTACCTTCTATCTCGCTTACAATGGCCCTATCCTCATTTAATATGGCATTTAATAAAGATGATTTACCCGCATTTGGTTTTCCAAATATGACGGTTTTAATTCCATCTCTAATTAATTTTCCTCTTTCAAAACTCTTTTCTAAGTTTTCTAGCATAATTTCAATGTTTTTTAGCTGTTTTAGTGCTTCATCATTTGTTATTTCTGGAACATCATATTCTGGATAATCAACTATAACTTCTATGTTAACCATTACATCTGTAATTTTTTTCTCAATTTCCTCAATTTTTTCCGATATTTCACCCTTTAAACCTTTTATAGATTCTTTTGCTTCTTTATCACTTTTAGAATTAATTAAATCTATAATTGATTCAGCTTGTGAAAGGTCAATTCTACCATTTAAAAATGCTCTTTTTGTAAATTCACCTGGACTTGCTAAATCCGCTCCATTTTTTAAACAAAGTTCTAATATTTTTCTTTCTATTGTCATTCCTCCGTGCGAATTTATTTCACACATATTTTCTCTAGTAAAACTATTAGGACTAATAAAATATGAAACTAATACTTCATCAATTATTTCATTATTTTCTGGATTAATTATATTTCCATATTTAATTGAATATCCTTTTATTTTATTTTTATTTTTTGGAATAAATATTTTATCTAAAATATCAAAGCAATTTTTTCCTGATAGTCTTATAATTCCAATCCCTGCATTTCCTGATGCTGTAGATATTGCTACAATTGTATTTTCCATATTTTTAACCTCATTTTTATTTAAAATTTATTAATTATTATTTAATTTTTTTATTAAATTAATTATTTAATTTAATTTATTTATTTATTTTATTTATTTAATTTATTTATTTAATTTATTTATTTAATTTATTTATTTTATTTATTTATTTTATTTAATTTATTTATTTATTTTATTTAATTTATTTAATTTATTTATTTATTTATTTTATTTATTTAATTTATTTATTTTATTTATTTATTTATTTTATTTAATTTATTTATTTTATTTATTTATTTTATTTGTTTTATTTATTTAATTGTTTTATTTATTTTTTTATTTAATAAAAAAGTCAAAGTCAGATTATTAAAATTATAATCTCGAACTTTGACTTCGAATTTATTATTTATTATTTTTTTAAATCAACAACTAATTTTCTATGTGGTTCTTCTCCTATACTATATGTTGTAACATTTTTGCTATTTTGCAATTCTGTATGTAATATTTTTCTTTCATATGCTGTCATAGGCTCTAAAACTACTTTTCTTTTAGTTCTTAATACTGTTTTTTCTAATTTTTTTGCTAATTCTTTTAATGTATTTTCTCTTTTTGATTTATAATCACATATATCTAATGAAAGTCTTACTCTTTCATTTGTATTTTTATTTGCTATAGCTGATAAAATAGTTTGAAGAGAATTTATAATATCTCCCCTATATCCTATTAATTTACTAGAATTTTCACCTGTTATATTTATTTCTATTAAATTATTATTTTTATTTATTTCATATTCTAAATTATATATTTTTGAAAAGCTATCTAAAAATTTTACTAAATCTTCTTTTGCTAATTCATAATTTTCATCACTTAAAATTTTTTCTTCTTTATTTATAATAGTCTTTTCTATATTTTTTTCTACATTTTCCTTTAATGTTAATTCAACTTTTACTATTCTAGGTGCAAGAATGCTATAAAAACTTCTTTTATCTTCATTTTCAAGTATTTTTATATCTACATCTTGCTTAGTACAGCCTAATTCTTTCAAACCATTTTCTATTGCTTCATTTGATGTTTTTCCTTCTGCAATAATTGATTTCATAATTATTCCTCCTTAAGCCTCTCCATTTTCACCTTTTTTATTTATTACTGTATTTATTATAACTCTTTCTAGTAATTGTAGCAAGTTACTTACAAACCAATATAATGATAAACCTAAAGGAGCAATCATAGCAATTGCAATTGACATTATCGGCATCATATAGTTCATGCTATTTGACATTTGTTGCATACTTTCTAATTGTTCTTCTGTAGTCTCTTCCCCATCTTCTTTTTCTTTCTTTTTTACTTCTTTTTTATCTTTCTTATTTTGAGTAAGTGCCATAGAAATTTTAATATTTACAAAAGTAGTTATTATATACAATATAGGAATTATATATACTTTGTAATCATTTAAGTTTTGTGTTGGAACTTTACTTAAATCTAGTCCTAAAAATCCCATATTTATATTTACATTTTCATCTTCTCCAGATTTTGTTTCAATTATTTTTATTTCAGGATATGATGATGCTTCGCCTTTTTCTGTAAGTTCAGTTTTATAATCTTCAATTATCTTATTATCAATCTTTTTCATATATGTTAAAGGTCTGCTTACTAAATAAAATACTGATAAAAATATAAGTAATTGAAGTATTGCACTTATGCAACCAGAAAAAGGACTAACTTTTTCTCTTTTATATAAATCTAAGGTTTCTCTATTTAATTTTTCTGGATCATTTCTATATTTTAATTGAATATCTTTTAATTTTTCTTGAACTTTAGCTGTTTTTTTCATTGTTTTTTGCTGTTTTATTGTAAATGGTAATAAAACTAATTTTAACAATACTGAAAATATAATAATTGCCCAGCCATAATTTTGTAAGTAATTATATAAAAAATTAAGTATGTAACCAAATAAATTAGCTAAAAAAGACATATAATTTCTCCTTTCATTTTAGTAGGTCTACCCCACCTTTTGAAAATGGATTACATTTTAATAATCTAATTAATCCTAAAAAAATACCTTTTATACATCCATATTTATTAATTGCTTGTTTCATATATTCAGAACAACTTGGATAATATTTGCAATGTATACCTTTAATTTGCAAATATTGAGATATATTTTTTTGATAAAAATTTATTAATTTTATAAAAAATTTTTTCATTATTTTAATATTCCCATTTTTAAAAATATTTTTTTCATATCATTATAAATTATGTTATATGATAAATTTTTAATATCTTCTTTTTTGTTCCAAATAAACACTAAATCGTGACCTTTAGTTGTATTTTTTTCTAATTCTTGATATACAGCTCTTATTTTTCTTTTTATTTCATTTCTTTTTACTGCTTTACACAATTTAGTACTAATAGCTATTCCTAATCTATTATAATCATATTTATTTTTTAAGTCATATAAAATAATTTGTTTTCCTATATAATATTTACCTTTATCAAAAGCATTTTTAAATTCATAATTCATTTTTAAAGTTTTTATTTTTTTCATATATATACCTTAAAAAAGGTCACTTTTGTGACCTTCATATTTTACGCACTTAATTTTTTTCTACCTTTAGCACGTCTTGCTTTTATTACATTTCTACCTTGTTTTGTAGCCATTCTCTTTAAAAATCCATGTTCTTTTTGTCTTTGTCTATTTTTAGGTTGATATGTTCTTTTCATTATTTCGCACCTCCACTTTCTATTGCTTATAGATAAATTACAATCGTAGTTAATATTATATCTCTTTGTTATAATTATGTCAATAGTTTTACAGATTATATTTTTTATCTTTTTATTTTATTTTTTATTTTTTCTTGACTATTTATGTCTAATTTTGATATGATATACGAGTAATAAAAGAAACTAAAGAAAACGTTATTTTAATAAATTTTCACATTCTTTGTACATTATGTGGATATTATAAATAACTTTTTTTATTATTTACAAAAATATTAACTAAAGGGGATATAATATGTCTACTGAATCAATCAATGACCTTTGGAATAAGGCGAAAGAGTTATTAAAAGAAGAAACTACTGTAATTACATATGAAACGTGGATTCAGCCTTTAGAGCTAAAAAGTGTTAATGACAACATAATTGTCTTAATTGCAACAAATTCATTTCAAAGAGATACTGTAGAATCAAGATATATGGATTTATTAACTAATACTTTTAATTTTATTACAAATAAAAAATGCAAAGTTTTTATAAAATTAAATAGTGAAGAAAACAATATATTAAATCAAATTCCTAATATTACTACAAATAAAGTATTATTAAATTCTGGTCTTAATCCTAAATATACTTTTGAAACTTTTGTTGTTGGTAGTAATAATAAATTTGCTCAAGCAGCTGCAATGGGAGTAGCTGAAACTCCAGGTTCAAAATATAATCCATTTTTTATATATGGGGGAGTAGGTCTAGGAAAAACTCACCTTATGCACGCAATAGGTAATCAAATTTTAAGAAATATTCCTAACTCAAAAATATTATATGTTACAGCAGAAACTTTTACTAATCAATTAATAAATTCTTTAAAAGATCAAGCTACAGAAAAATTTAGAGAAAAATATAGAAATATTGATGTTTTATTAATAGACGATATTCAATTTATAGCTAATAAAAAAAGTACACAAGAAGAATTTTTCCATACATTTAATGCTTTATATGAGTCAGGAAAACAAATTGTACTTACAAGTGATAAGCCACCAAAGGATATTGAACTTTTAGAAGATAGACTAAAATCAAGATTTGATTGGGGATTAATTGCAGATATATCTAATCCAGATTATGAAACGCGTTTAGCTATATTAAGAAAAAAAGCTCAGATAGATAATATTATTATTAATGATGAAATTCTTGCTTCTATTGCAACGAGAGTTGATACAAATATTAGAGATTTAGAAGGAACACTTAATAGATTGATTGCAAAAGCATCATTAATTAATAGTCCAATTACAATGGAAATGGCAGAAAAAGAAATTAATGAAGTCGTATCTATAAAAGATAAAGTTATTTCATCTGAATATATACAAGATGTTGTTGGAAAGTATTTTGATGTATCTCCTCAAGATTTAAGAGGTTCAAAAAGGTCAAATGATGTTACTTTCCCTAGACAAATTGCAATGTATTTATGTAGAAATGTTGCTCAAATGTCACTTCCTCAAATAGGGAATGATTTTGGAAAAAGAGATCATACTACAGTAATGCACGCATGTAATAAAATCGAAAAAGAAATGACTTCAAACTCAAATACAAAATTAATTGTGGAAAGTGTGAAAAACATACTACTTTCTCCAAACTAATATATATTTCAATGAAATTTATTTATTATAAAAATTTATGTTTGTAAAATCTTTGTTTGATATAGTAAATAAAAAAAGCATATTTTTAAATATCTATATTAGTTATCCACATACAATGTGTTAATATCTTGTAGATAACTTGTGAATAACTAAAAATGTTGATAACTAATTTAATAATGTGGATAAAAATAATATTTTTCCACAGAGTTATCAACACCTATTTCCGTAGGGATTTAAGGTTTTATATAAGTTTTCCACCGAATCCACAATGCTTACTAATACTACTACTATATATATTTATATTATTATTAAAAGAAAGGAAAAAAATTATGAAATTTATTTGTGACAAAGAAAAATTGCTTAAAGCTATTAATTCCGTAACAAAAGCTGTCGCTGTTAGAACAACAATGCCAGTATTAGAAGGAATCCTTATTCAAACTAATGATAATGATATTAAATTTACATGTTATGATTTAGAATTAGGTATAGAATATATTATTAATGATTGTAATGTTGAAGAACAAGGTGCTACTGTTGTAAATGCAATAATGTTTAGTGAAATTGTTAGAAGATTACCTGATACTGAAATAAAAATTGAAGTAAATGAAAAAAATTTATTAGTTATTGAATGTGAAGGTTCATTATATAAATTAGCAACTATGAATCCTGAAGAATTTCCAGAACTTCCAGAAATTAATGTAGAAAATTCAGTAGAAATTGAACAAAATACATTAAAAGATATGATAAGAAAAACAATTTTTGCAATAAGTACAGAAGAAAATAGACCAATTTTTACAGGATGTCTTTTTGAAGTAAAAAATAACAAATTAAATGTTGTAGCAGTAGATGGATTTAGATTAGCTTGGAAAAATAAATATATGCAAACAAAAACTAATGATTTTACAGCTGTAATTCCAGGAAGAACTTTATCTGAAATTAATAAATTATTAGTTGATTCTTTTGATATTATAAAAATTGGAATTGCTAAAAATCAAGCTTTATTTGAAATAGAGAATTGTAAAATAGTAACAAGACTTTTAGATGGAGAATTTTTAAATTATTCAAGTGTTATTCCAGAAAAATGGGAGACAAGAATAAGAGTAAATAGATCTGTATTAGAAGATTGTTTTGAAAGAATAAGTTTAATTTCATCATCTAGTATTGAAAAAGAAAAGAAATATCCAGTTAAATTAGAAGTTACTGTTGGAAAAATTACAATTTCTTGTACAAATCAAACAGGTGATGCAAAGGAAGAATTATATATTAATACAGAAGGTAAAGAGTTAGAAGCTGGATTTAACCCAAAATATTTCTTAGATGTATTTAAAAATATAGATGATGAGGAAGTATTTATTGAATTTGGTTCAAGTATTTCTCCTTGTATAATAAGAAGTGTAGAAGATGATGGAGATTACAAATATATGATATTACCAATTAGATTAAAAAATTAAATAGTTTTCCACATTTTATTAATAAGATGTGAATTATTGGAGATAAAATGTACATAAATGATATTAAAATACAAAATTTTAGAAATTATGATGAACAAATCATTAATTTAGATAAAAATATTAATGTTTTTTATGGAGATAATGCTCAAGGAAAAACCAATATTATAGAAACAGTATTTTTATGCGCTTTTGGAAAATCTTTTAGAACTAATAAAGATAAGGAATTAATTAAAAAAGATAAATTATATGCAAATATAGAAGTAAATTTTCAAAAAAAAGATAGAGATGGAAACGTAAAAATACAATTAAATGATAAAAAAAATATTTTTTTAAATAGTGTAAAGTTAAAAAGATTAAGTGAATTATTAGGAAATATTAATGTTGTATTATTTACACCTGATGATATAAATATTTTAAAAGATGGCCCATCAAGTAGAAGAAAGTTTTTAGATATGATGATAGGTCAGCTTAGACCACAATACATACATACTTTAAATTTATACTTAAATGTATTAGAGCAAAGAAATAATTTCTTAAAACAAAAAGTAAATGATAGTAATATGATGGAAATATGGGATACAAAGCTTGCAGAGTATGGAGAAATTATTTATAATTATAGAAATGAATATATAGAAAAAATAAAAAGTAAAATAAAAAATATACATTCAGAAATAACTGACGAAGATATAAAAATAGAATATATTTCAGATTGTAAAACAAAAGAAAATTTCTTAAAAAAATTAGAAAAAAATTTTAATATAGATAAAATAAAAGGATATACTTCAAGTGGTATACATAGAGATGATTTTAAAGTATTTATAAATGGGGAAGAAGTGAATATTTATGGTTCACAAGGCCAAAATAGAACAGCAATTTTATCTTTAAAACTATCAGAACTTCAAGTAATATATGATGAAATAGGGGAGTATCCAATTTTACTTTTAGATGATTTTATGTCAGAATTAGATGAAAAAAGAAGAACTAAACTTTTAGAAAATATAAAAGATACGCAAGTTATAATTACTTGTACTGATGAAATTAATATAAATAATAGTAAAATATTTTATGTAGAAAAACGGAGAAGTAAAAGAAAAAAATTAATTTGTAAAAAACATTTGCAAAATATTTATTATTTATGATAAGATAATAATGTTTGAAGGAAATATTAAAAATATATACAAGCATAAAAAAATACTAAAGGAGGCTAAAAAAGTGGAGAAATTTGAACATGAATATAGTGCAAATCAAATACAAGTACTAGAAGGCCTAGAAGCAGTTAGAAAAAGACCTGGTATGTATATTGGTAGTGTATCAATAAGAGGACTTCATCACTTAGTATATGAAATAGTTGATAACTGTGTTGATGAAGCCTTAGCTGGATATTGTAGCCATATACAAATAAAAATAGAGCCAGGAAATATTATTTCTGTTGAAGATAATGGTAGAGGTATCCCAATAGATATACATCCTAAAACTCATATTTCTGCAGCTGAGACTGTCTATACAGTATTACATGCTGGAGGAAAATTTGGGGGAGATAGTGGATATAAAGTTTCAGGAGGACTTCACGGAGTTGGTGCATCAGTAGTTAATGCTCTTTCAGAATGGGTAGAAGTTACTATTCAAAGAGATGGTGGAATATACCAAATGAAATTTGAAAGAGGAAAAACTGTTCAAAAACTTACAAGAATAGGTGATTCAGACAAAACAGGAACAAAGGTAAGATTTTTTGCAGATGGAACAATTTTTGAAACATTAGAATATAGTTATGAAACACTAGAAGATAGATTTAGAGAAATAGCATTTTTAACAAAAGGATTAAAAATTAGTATTGAAGATTTAAGAGAAGAAACTCCAAAGAAAGCAGAATTTTGTTTTGAAGGAGGATTAAAATCTTTTGTTGAATTCTTAAATAAAAATAAAGAAAAAATAAATACAGAACCAATTTATATAGAAAAAAATAACGAAAGTGTTCCAGTTGAAATATCAATGCAATATACAACATCATATAATGAAAATATTTATTCATTTGTAAATAATATTAATACAATAGAAGGTGGAACACATTTAGAAGGATTTAAAAGAGCATTAACAAAAGTATTTAATGATTATGCAAGGTCACATTCAATTATAAAAGAGAAAGATAGCAATTTACAAGGTGAAGATATAAGAGAAGGTTTGACAGCAGTTATTTCTGTAAAAGTAAAAGATCCTCAATTTGAAGGACAAACTAAAACAAAATTAGGAAACAGCAATATTACAGGAATAGTTCAATCAATTGTAGTTGATGAATTATCAGCATATTTAGAAGAAAATCCATCAGTAGCAAAAGCAATATTAGAGAAATGCGTAAGTGCATCACGTGCAAGAGAAGCTGCCCGTAAGGCTAGAGAATTAGTAAGAAAGAAAAACTCATTAGAAGTAACAACACTTCCAGGAAAACTAGCAGATTGTAGTAGTAAAAATGCAGATGAATGTGAAGTATATATAGTCGAGGGAGATTCAGCAGGTGGAAGTGCAAAACAGGGAAGAGATAGAAGAACACAAGCAATACTTCCATTATGGGGAAAAATGTTAAATGTAGAAAAATCAAGAGCAGACAAAATATATAATAATGATAAGCTAAAACCAGTAATCCAAGCTTTAGGAGCAGGAATAGGAGCAGACTTTGATGTAAGTAAAATAAGATACGGAAAAGTTGTTATAATGGCTGATGCTGATGTTGACGGAGCACATATTAGAACATTACTATTAACATTTTTCTTTAGATATATGAGACCATTAATAGAACAAGGACATGTTTTCTTAGCACAACCTCCACTATATAAGGTATCTAAAAAAGGAATAAAAGATGTATATTGTTATACAGATGAAGAATTAGATACAGAACTTGAAAAAATAGGAAGAGATAATGTATCAATTCAAAGATATAAAGGACTTGGAGAAATGAACCCAGAACAATTATGGGAAACAACAATGGATCCAGCTAATAGAATATTTGTAAGAGTTACATTAGATGATGCAATGAAAGCAGACCAAATATTTACTGTCCTTATGGGAGATGAAATAGAGCCAAGAAGAGAATTCATAGAGAAAAATGCTAAATTTGTTAAGAATCTAGATTTGTAAAAATAAATATTGACTATTGGAAAAATATGTGTTAATATAAACATAGGAAATTAGTTTCCTAATTAAATCATAAGAAGACAAAAAAATAGGTAGTTGTGTGGCAACTACCTATTTTTACTATGTACTTTATGTACTAGTCATTTTCATCATTTGAGTCTAATAATTGAGAAATAATAATTAATATTAGTCTCCATATTAAATCAAAAGAAGACATTTTTACCACCTCCTTTCTACCTAATAAGAAAAAAGGTACGGTTATTTTACAATATTTTCCATACAAAATCAATATGAAAATGAAAAAATAACAAATTTTTACAAAAAACTATTGACATATAATGGAAAATAATGTAAAATGAAAAACATGAAAGGAGAAAAATGAAATTTGAACAAATACAGTCTGTTCAAAATTGGTTGCCATTTGAAGAGATTTTAGACAAAGGAATTATTAAAATGAAAGATTCCTCCTACATAAAAATATTAAGTATAAGCCCAATAAACTATGTTCTAAAATCTACCTTAGAAAAAGAGGCAATTTTGAATTCTTATAAAAATTTATTTAAAAGTATTAATTTTAATTTTCAAATTTTAATTCAAAGTAAAAAAGAAGATTTAAAAAATCACTTTAATAAATTAAAAGAAAATAATTTATATCCAGAAATAAAAGAAAAGTATATAAATTATATAAATCAATTTCTAAAGAATAAAAAATCTTCTAATAAAAAGTTTTATATTATATTAAAAAATTCCCCATCAGAAGAAAATGAAAATGTTATAATTCAAAATTTAGAAAGTAATTACCTAAAAATAAAGGATTTATTTGGAAGGTGTGGAAATTTTGTGTCTGAATATACAGAAGAAAACCAAATAGTAGATATATTATTATCTTTCTTTAGTTCAAATAAAATTTAATATAACAGAAGAGGTGATACTTATAGAAAGTTATGTAGGAGGAACATTTAATGTTAAGGATTATTTAAGTCCATCTTATATTAACTTGAATAATCCTAAATATATTGAAATTGATGGAATATATTATTCAAGTTTACTTATTGTAAATTATATAAGAGAGCAGAATGATTTAATATTTCAAAACATAATTGATACAGATGAAAATATATATATTTCTATATATTATGAAAAACAAGATACTTATAAAGTAATAAAAGATTTAACATACAATATTGGAAATGTTGGAGTTGACCTTGAAAAGATAGGAAAAGCAAGGCAAGATTATGAAATAGCAGCATTTACGTATAATGATGCTAAATATATAAGAAAAGAACTTCAAATAAATAATGAAGAAATGTTTTTTATATATACTTATATAACAACATTTTCAAGAGATAAAAAAGAATTAGAAAACAAAATAAATAAAATTGAAGGAATGGTAAGAAGTAAAGGTATGCAAGCAAAAAGAGCTTATTTTAGGCAAGAACAAGCATATAAATCTAATTTACCGTTTATGCAAAATAATAAAGATATAAAAGAAGTAACCAAAAGAAATATTTTAACAGATTCTATACAGGCAACTTATCCATTTTTGTCATCATCAATATTTGATGAAACAGGCATATTTATAGGAACTAATGTATATAATAATTCATTAATTTTTATAGATAAATATGATAGAAATAAATATAAAAATTCTAATATGTGTATATTTGGGACAAGTGGTTCTGGAAAATCATTTTTTACAAAGTTAATGATATTAAGAAATAGCTTATTTGGCTTAGAACAATATGTAATAGATCCAGATAGAGAATATGGTAATCTTGCAAAAGAATTAAATGCAACAATAATAAAAATAGGCCCAAGTTCAGAATCATATATTAATATTTTTGATATTAGAGAAGAAAGTTTAGAAGATGATCAAAAAGGTTATTTATCAACAAAAATTAATAAAATTTTAGGTTTTTTTAATCTAATCTTTGGAGAATTTAAGGATAATGAAAAAGAAATACTAGAAGAAAAAATAATTAAAACATATAAAAACAAAGGAATAACTTTTGATGATAAAACACTATATAAAAATAAAAAATTCAAAACAACAAATGATATGCCAATATTAGAAGATTTATATAATGAACTAGAAGGCAATTTAAAAACAAAATTAAAGCCATTTGTAGAAGGTTCTTTAAATTTTTTTAATAAACATACAAATGTAAAATTAGATAATAAACTTATAATAGCAGATATATATGAATTACGGAGAAGAAAATATAAAATATGGTTTATTTTTATTTACCGAATTATTCTGGGACAGAATTAAGAAGAATAGAAATAAACAAAAAAGTATATATTTAGATGAAATATGGCAATTAATTGGAGTTACATCAAATAAAGAAGTAGCAAGTTTTATTTATAAAATCTTTAAAACAATTAGAAAATATGGTGGAAGTGCAGTTGCAATAACACAAGATGTGTCAGATTTATTTAGTTTAGAAGATGGAGCTTATGGAAAAAGTATATTAAATAATTCTGAAATAAAGATGTTTTTTAATTTAGAAGAAGAAAACTTAAGAGTTTTAGAAAAACATTTAAATATATCAGAAAAAGAAAAGGTTGAAATAAATTCATTAAGAAGAGGAGAAAGCGTTATTTTTGTTGGAAAAGAACATATTTTAGCAAAAATAGAATCAGCAGATTTTGAAAAAGAAATAATAATAGGAGGCGAAAAAAATTAAAAGAGTAATAACAGCGATTGGAAATCCAGAAATAAATGAAAAATTAAAAAAAGAAAATGTAGAAATTGTATGTGCAGATATTTTATATAAAGAAGGAATTTTAGAATTTTTAGAAATAAATAATAAAATAGATTATATTTTAATTAATGAAAAATTAGAAGGAAAAATAAAAATAGAAGAATTAATAGAAAAAATAAAATTATTAAATAAAAATATAAAAATAATATTAATTTCAAAAAATGAAAAAAATTATAAAAATATATATAAAAAAATAGAAAATATATCTGTAACAGAAATAAAAAATATTATTTTAAATGAAAATAAAAAAATAAATGAAAATTCAGTATTTAATAAAAAGACAATACCAATAAATGATTTTTTTAATCAAGAAACAAAAGATGGAAAAATAATATCAATATTAGGTCCTAATGGAATAGGAAAAAGTATTTTTTCAATAATTTTTTCAAATAATTTAGAAAATAAAAAAGTTTTAATATTTAATCTTGATATTTTTAATAATTCAATAGTAAATTTATTAGAAATAAATAAAAATAATAAATTTAATCAAAAAAATATAAATAATAAAAATAAAATTAATTTTGAAAAGAATAATAATTATTTATCAAAAAATAATTTTAATATTAATAATTATATAATAGAAAGTAAATATAAAATTGATTTTATTTTTGGAACAGATATTATATTTAATTCTGAAATAAATATGAACCCACAAAAATTAAATAATATAATAAATAAATTAAAAAATAAATATGATTTAATTTTAATTGATACTTCATCAGAAAATTTATTAGATTATACAAAAGAAATATTAAAAAATTCCGATTATGGAATATTTATTTCTGGTGCAAATTTATTAGAAATTAAAAAATCTCAAAAATTATTAGATATATATACAAATGAATGGGATATTTATAATAAAAAAATAAAAATAATTATAAATAAATGGACTAAAGAATCTATTGATGATGAAGTTTTAAAACAAATATTTAAAAATTATGATATTTTAGGAAAAATAAAATTAAGTGATTATTATGATTTAGCAATAAATAAAAATAATTTAAAAAGAAAAGAAATTCAGAAGGATTTAAATAAAATAAAAAATAAAATTGTAAGGAGAAAAATAATAAAAATAAATTAATAAAAAAATAAATAAAATTAATAAAAAATATTAAATTTAATTATTTTTTATTTGAAAGGATAAAAATGCAAATAGAAAACACGTTAGAAAATAATTTGTCAAATAATTTAGTAAATTCAAATACACAAAATAAATTTTTAGAGACTACACTTGGAAAAGTAATTAATATAGGTTTAGATACAGGTATAAGAATGTTACTTCCAGACTTAATAGAAGATCAAATTATAAATGTAAAAGATGAAATTTTAAATAATGGTTTTAAATCTGGAATAAATAAAGCAATATCTTCAGCAATTGATTTAGGAAAAAGTGCTGTAGGTATGGTAACTGGTAATTTTGAAAATATAGAACAAGCAAGAACAGTTATAAAGTCTGGAGGATTACTTGATAGTTTATCTAATTTATTAGATAAAGGAATTAATTTACTATCAAAAAATTCAAAAATATCAAAAAATGTTACATCAATTATAAAAAGTGGAAAAAATGTGATTTTAGACTCTATTAACTCAAATATAGAAAATAATTTTGATAATCAAGTAAGTACTATTGAAAAAATAGGGAAATATTCAAAAAATTGGAAGGAATATTATCAAAAGCAAGATTTTGATGGAATGCAAAAGGAATATAATAAATTGAAGAGTAGTCTAAAAGAAGTATTACCTATGGAAAACACATTAAAAGAAGCAAGAATTATAGAGAATTTACACAAATTAATAAAAAATAAGAACGGAGATTTTAATTTAAGCAAAGAGGAAATAGCACTTGCAAATGAGCTTATAACTTAAAAATGTAATATGCTATATTATGGTTACAATTCACAGCCGATAATAAAAAAGCAAAGAAATATAATTGAAACAAAAACTTAATACAAAAAGAAGAAAT
>CANQYG010000020.1 GCA_947628015.1 uncultured Clostridia bacterium | reverse complement strand
GCATCTAATAATAGTGTAGATGATATCAGGGCTATAAGAGATGAAGTTAATTTTTTGCCAACAGTTGCAAAATATAGAGTATATATAATAGATGAGGTTCATATGCTTTCAACAGGAGCATTTAATGCTTTGCTAAAAACGTTAGAAGAGCCACCAAAGCACGTAAAGTTTATTTTAGCAACTACAGAACCACAAAAGCTACCAGCAACAATACTTTCAAGATGTCAAAGATTTGATTTCAAGAAGATACCAGATGCAGACATAGTAATTAATCTTGAAAATATATGCAAAGAAAGCAAAATAGAATATACAGAAGGTGCGTTAAATTTAATTGCAGAACTTTCAGAAGGAGCAATGAGAGATGCTTTATCAATTTTAGAAAGATGCGCACAAGATGGAGAAAATAAAATTAATGAAGAAAAAATAAAGGATTTGGTAGGTATTCCTAAACTTGAATATATATCTAAAATTTCTGAAGAAATTGTAAATAGTAATGGGGAAAATGCCTTAATTACTGCTAAAAATGTTATTGATGAAGGAAAAGATATAAATAATATACTTTGGGAAATCATAAAATATTTTAGAGATATATTATTATTCAAGTCAACAAAAGAAATATCAAATATTTATTCAAAGGAAGATGCAAAAAAGCTTGAAGAACTATCTTCTAAAATTGATAATGAAAGGTTATTAAATATAATATATAAATTATCAGAACTTGAAAATGATATAAAATGGTCTTCACAAAAAAATATTGTTTTTCAAGTTGGAATTTTAAAGGTTTGTAGCAATGAAACAGTTTCACTTGAAGAAAGAGTTGAAAAGATAGAAAATTCTTTAAAAAATGGAACGATTAAAATTACAAATAATCAAAATTTTTCTATGAAAAATGAAGATAAACCAAAAGGAACTAATGAATTAAATTCAGAAAAGCCTAAGGTAGAAGAAGCAAAATCCACACAAAGCAAACAAAATGTGGAAAAAGCAAAAGATAATGCTAACTTTTGGCTAAATGTTATAGAAACTCTAAAAGAGCAAAGGATGCCAATGCTTTATTCTAATTTAGTAAATTCAAGAGCTGTTATTTTAGATGATATGACAGTTGGAATAGAATTTCCTAACGGATTAAACAGTTTTGGTAAAAGTGTAATTGAAAGACCAGAAAATATGGCTGAGATTAAAAGGTTAGTTTCAATAGAGTGTAAAAAAGATATGAAAATCAAGCTTATAGATAAAAAGGCTGAACAAAGTGCTAAATCTAATCAAGGTCAAGCAAACGGATTTGACATTGGAATAGATGTAAATTTAATAGATGGATAAATAAGGAGGTAAAGCTATGTCAAGAGGAGGATTTCCAGGTGGAATGGGAGGATTTGGAGGTTTAAATATGAACCAAATCATGAAACAAGCAAAAAAAATGCAAGAGGAGATGGAAAAATCACAAGAAAATTTGGCAACTCAAAGCTTTGAAAGCACAACAGGGGGAGGAGCCGTATATTGCAAAGTTAATGGAGCAAAAGAACTATTAGAAATAAAAATTAATAAAGATGTTGTAGATCCAGAAGATGTTGAAATGTTACAAGATTTAATATTAACTTGTATAAATGATGCATTAAAGAAAGTAGACTCAGCAACTAGTGCAGAGTTTGGAAAATACAATATACCAGGTCTATAAAAACTAGCACAGGAAAATGTAGCAATGAATATACAAGGAGAAACAAATGTCATATTTTTCGCCATCAATAGAAAAACTAATAGAAAGCTTTGAAAGATTGCCAAGCATAGGTAATAAAACAGCAATACGACTTGCTTTTTATATGTTAAATGCAAGTAAAGAGGAAACAGATAATTTTATAAAGAGCATACAAGATGCAAAAAATAATTTAAAAATGTGCTCAAAATGTTATAACATATCAGATACAGACCCATGTAATATTTGTTCTGATGCTAAAAGAGATGCAACAAAAATATGTGTTGTTGAAGATGTTAAAGATTTAGTAGCAATCGAAAGAATACATGAATATAACGGTTTGTATCACGTACTTCATGGTTCAATATCGCCAATGGATGGAATAGGACCAGATGATATAAAAATAAAAGAACTTTTAACAAGACTAATGGATGGAAATGTAAAAGAGGTAATTTTAGCGACAAATCCAAAAGTAGAAGGAGAAGCTACGGCTATGTATATTTCCAAATTAATAAAACCAATGGGAATAAAAGCAACAAGACTTGCTCACGGTATTCCAGTTGGAGGAGATTTAGAATATACAGACGAATTTACTCTTGGAAAAGCATTTGAAGGAAGAACAGAATTATAATATTAGATTGGATATATAAAAGTATATCCAATTTTTTTGTGGAAATTGAATATTTTTCAAGTATTAGTAAAAAATAGTAAAAATTAAAAATTTGAAAGGATTAAGTTTTTATGGGAAAAATCAAGGATAAAATTTATGACTGGAAAGATAGATTAAGAAGTGGAAAGATGCTTACTTTGGTAGTTACACTTATGGTAATTGTTGTAACACTTATAATTTACTCTTATAAATTGTCAAGAAATTATAGAATGCTTGCAGAAAATAGCTACAATCATGCTTTTTATCAATTAATTGAATATGTAGATAATACAGAAAAACTGCTTGCAAAAGCAACAATATCATACAGTAGTGAGCACGCAACAGAAACATTTGCAAATATAGATAAACAATCAACTTTAGCACAGGCTTACCTTGCTAGAATGCCAATAGATACACAAGAACTTGAAAATACTCAAAAATTTCTACATCAGCTAGGAGATTACTGCTATACTGTATCTAAAAAAACGATAAAAGGAGAAGAACTAACACAAGAAGAATTAGACAATTTAGATAGCTTACACGACCATTGTTTAGAACTAAAAAATACTTTATATCAATTAGAAACAGATTTTTCAGAAGAAACAATAAAATGGGGAGATTTATCAAATACAGGAAATAGGCTATTTGCTAGAGAAGACGAAAACTTATCACAAACAAGTTTCTCTAATATTGAAGAAGACCTGCACCAATACGCTGGACTAATTTATGATGGAGCATATTCAGAAAATCTACAAAATCCAGATATAGTTGGACTTACAGGAGAAGATATTTCGAAAGAAGAAGCGGAAACTAAAGCTAAAGAATTTTTAGGTGAAGATATTATAAAAGAAATAAATTTTGTAGAAGAATCTCAAAACTCAAATATTATTTGCTATAATTTTAATGTAAAAACCAAGAATGAAAATGAAAATGTTTCTATAGGAGTATCAAAAAAAGGAGGACATATTGTTTGGATAAATTCAGATAGAAATGTTACGGAAGAAAGTATAAAACCAGAAGATGCTGTAAATATAGGAAAAGATTTTCTGCAAAATAGAGAATATAAAGATATGAAAGAAACATATTATATGAAAGAAAATAATGTCCTTACAGTAAATTATGCATATAATCAAGATAATGTAGTTATTTATCCAGATTTAATAAAATTAAAAATAGCATTAGATAATGGCGAAATATTAGGGCTAGAATCAACAGGATATTTAAACTCACATAAAGAAAGAGAACTTACGAGAGCAAAAGTAACAGAAGAGCAAGCAAGAAAACTTATAAATCCAAAATTGGAAATAAAAAGTATTGATATGGCAATGATTCCAACTGAGTGGAATACAGAAATATTATGTTGGGAAGTTAAAGGAAAAACAGAAGAAAATGATTTTCTTGTTTATATTAATGCTGAAACAGGAGATGAAGAAGATATTTTAATGATAGTAGATACACCAAATGGAACTTTAACAACTTAAATTATATAATTAATACTTGTAAAATCAATATAAAAAGCATATAATTTAACAAGAATTATATGCTTTTTAAAAATAGGAGGACAGAATGAAAATAGAAGAAATCTTAGAGGTATCTAAGGGTAAGCTAGTTTGTGGAGATAAAAACATAGAAGTAAATAAATTTGATATAGATACTAGAAATGTAAATGAAGGAGATGTATTTGTTGCAATTAAAGGCGAAAATACAGATGGAAACTTATATTATAAAGAGGCTATAAAAAAAGAAGCAATATGTTTATTAGATAAAATGCCAGATGAAAAGATTGGAAACATAATTTTAGTAGATAATACTGTAGAAGCCTTACAAAAAATTGCAGAATATAAAAGAAGCAAATATAATATTCCTGTTGTTGCAATTACAGGAAGTGTTGGAAAAACCAGTACAAAGGATTTAGTAGCATCTGTAATGTCTCAAAAATTTAATGTATTAAAAACACAAGGAAATTACAACAATGGAATAGGCCTACCACTTACTATTTTAAGATTAAAAAATGAAGATGCGATAGTAGTTGAAATGGGAATGAATCATTTTGGAGAAATTAGCTTACTTTCAAAAATTGCAAAACCAACTGTTGCAGTAATAACTAACATTGGAACAGCTCACATAGGAAATTTAGGTTCAAGAGAAAATATATTAAAAGCTAAGCTTGAAATATTAGAAGGTTTGCAAGGAAACACAGTTATAATTAATAATGACAATGATTTATTAAGTAAATGGAAAAATGAAAATAAAAAATATAATGTAATTACATACGGAATAGCTAACAAACAAAGTGATTATGTTGCAGAAAATATAAATTCTTATGAAGATAAAAGTGTATTTGAAACTAACAATACAAAAATTAATGTACCTGTTGGTGGAGAACACTTTGTACTTAATAGCTTATGTGCAATAGCAGTAGGAAAGTATTTTGATATACCAATGGATAAAATGCAAGAAGGAATATCTAAATTTGAACTAACTAAAAAAAGAATGGAAATAGACAATACTAAAATTGGTGCAATAATTATAAATGATTCATATAATGCAAATTATGATTCAATGAAAGCAGCAATACAGTATTTGGAAAATATTAAAAACAGAAGAAAAATTGCAGTTTTGGGAGATATGAAGGAATTAGGAGAATATTCTGAAGAATTGCATAAAAAAGTAGGAGAACTTATTGAAAATATTGATATACTAATTACAGTAGGAGATTTAGCAAAAACAATTAGTAAAAATGCAAAAATTTCAAAAAAATATGAATGTAATAGTAATGAAGAAGCAATTAGCAGAATAAAAAATATTATACAAGAAAATGATGCAATATTATTAAAAGCATCAAATTCAATGAACTTTAGTGAGATTGCTGAAAGTTTAAAGAATTTATAACTATGAAAAGCAAGAAAGGAAAGAATATGTTAAAAGTTGCTGTTATTTATGGTGGAATGTCAACGGAACACGACGTTTCACTTATATCAGGAAAAAATGTGATTGATAATTTAGATAAATCTAAATATGAAATCTATGAAATTAAAATTACTAAAGACGGAAAATGGCTAGACAAAAGAGATAGAGAAATAAAAGATATTTATAAATTATTAAAAGAAATGAATGTTGTCTTTCCAGTACTTCATGGACTATATGGTGAAGATGGTACAATTCAAGGAATGTTAGAACTTGCAAAAGTTCCGTATGTTGGATGTAAAGTTTTAGCATCAAGTGTATGTATGGATAAAGTGTACACAAAAATAATATTTGAAAAAGCAAAGATACCTCAAGCAAAATACATATATTTAAAAGATGAAAATACCTATGTAGATGAAAATTTTGATGAAATAAAACTAGAAAATGATGAAATTATAAAATTAGTTGAGGAAAAAATAGGCTTTCCAGTCTTTGTAAAACCTTCAAACTCAGGCTCATCAGTAGGGGTAAATAAAGCAAGTGATGGTCCAGAGCTAATAAAATACATATCAGAAGCTTTTATGTATGATAGAAAAGTATTGATAGAAGAGGCTATAGTAGGTAAAGAAGTAGAATGTGCAGTGTTAGGAAATAAAGAAGTCCAAGCTTCAACTGTAGGAGAAATATTATCTGCAGAAGACTTTTATTCTTATGATGCTAAATATGCAAATAAAGAGTCAAAAACACTTATACCCGCAGACTTATCTGCTGAAAAGATAGAAGAAATAAGAAAATTAGCAATAAAAGCTTTTAAAACAGTTGATGGAAGTGGACTTTCAAGGGTAGACTTCTTTGTACAAGAAGGAACAGGAAAAGTATATATAAATGAAATAAATACAATGCCAGGCTTTACTGAAATAAGTATGTATCCAAAATTATGGGAAAATGCAGGAATTTCTTATACAGAACTATTAACTAAATTAATCGAATTAAGTTTTTAAAAAGGAAATAAAAAAGTGGAAATTGAAGAATTAAAAAAAGAATTAAAGAAATATTTAAAAGAAGAAAGATATGAGCACAGTATATGTGTTATGGAAATGAGTGAAAAAATAGCTGAAATATATAATGTAAACAAGATGAAAGTTATGAAAGCTGCTCTTATGCATGATATGGCAAAACAAATGCCAATAGAAAAATTAAAAAAATATATTTTAGATAATAAAATTAAAGTATCAGAAATCGAAATGTTATTAGGAATTACTTTGCACGGAAAAGTAGCAGCAGATATTTGTAGAAAAAAATATGGATTTGATGACATAATGTGCAAGGCAATTAGTAACCACACAACAGGTAGACCAAATATGACTATGTTTGAAGAGATTATTTTTATTGCAGATAAAATTGATGAAACAAGAAAGTATGAAGGAGTGCAAGAGCTAAGAGCGTTGGCATTTAAGGACATTGATATGGCGATTGTAAAAAATATAGAATATACCACAAAAAATAATCTAGAAAAAGGTAGACTAATCTTAGAACAAAGTATAAAAACTCGCAATTACATATTGATAAATAAACAGAGATAAGCTATAATAAATGTACCATTAAAAAATGGAGGATGTTAAATGATATTTAAAGACTACTATAAAATACTAGGGCTCGAATCAAATAAAGTAAGTTTAGATGAAATAAAAATAGCATATAGAGAAAAAGCTAAAAAATTTCACCCTGATATAAATGTGGGAAACTCAGAAGCAGAGGTTATTTTTAAAGATATAAATGAAGCTTATAGAACACTAAGTGACTCAAATCAAAGAAGAAAATATGATTTTAAGTGGAATAAATATATTGGAAGTAGAAAAAAGAAAGAAAATAAGCAAAAGAAAACATTTAAAGAAATGTTTTTGGATATACTGTTTGGGGGAATATCAAGGCAAAAAAGTGAAAATAAAGCTATTCCACAGTATGGAGAGGATATTGATACACAGATTAATGTATCAATAAAAGAAGCCTTTTTTGGTGTAAATAAAAAAATAAAATTAAGAACAGTTGATGGGAAAGAAACATCATTTTCTGTAAAAGTTCCAGCTGGAGTACAAAGCAATGATAGATTAAGAATAGTTGGTCAAGGAAAAAAAGGAAAAAATGGCGGAAAAAATGGTGATTTACTAGTTAGAGTAAATATAACAGATGATAAAAAATTTAAATTAATTGGAACAGACATTTATACAGAACTTAGCATAGCCGTATGGGAAGCGGCACTTGGAGCTAAAAAGAAAATAGAATTGTTTGGAGAAGAGATAAATATTGTAATACCTAAATGCTGTAATAGTGGGGAAAAACTAACAATAAAAGAAAAAGGGTATAAAGATGGAAAGGGGAAAAGAGGCAATTTAAATATAATTACAAAAATTGTATTTCCAAAAGAATTATCTAAAGAGCAAGAAAAATTATACATAAAGTTAAAAGAAATATAAATTAAAATATATTAAATTTTTAATCATACTAAAATTAAAGAACATTAGGTAAAATTATGTTGACATATTGTAGTTTTTATGCTATAATTAATATGTTTAGCAAAAGAAAAGTATGAGAAAGAGGTGTAAAAATGTCAGAGGGATTTTGTGGTAAATATTTTAGTATAACTGATCCAAAAGATGTGAATACAGTTATATATAGAATTAACGAAACTGCTAAGGAATTACAAAATAAATATCCCAAATACACTGTAGAAAGACTAGTATGTTCAGAAGAACTGAACGGGGATAATAAAAAGAAAACTTTTTTTATTGACTATCCTGAAATTGAAGGCGAAGACTTAGTAATACTTTCTTTTGGACCACAAAAAGTTGTGGTAAATATGGGCTTTTTAAAAGATGACAAAATAAAGATATCAAGGAGACCTATTCCTATTAAATTTGATACACTTTATTCAGAGACAGCAATGGAATTAAAAGATTTTAAATATACACCTAACTTAAGAAGACCTATAACAATAATTGATCCAGAGACAACAGAAGAAGTAAGACCAATGATATATTTAGATAAAAATACAAATGAAGTAAGAGGAAGATGTAGATTAAAACCAAATAAATCTTATTTCAGTTTTGAAATAAGAGACAAAAATTAAGGAGGAAAATTTAATAGTGAAAGAATTAACAGTTATAGAATTTAGCGCAAATAATAAATTAATAGCTAGAGAAAGTGGCAATAAAGATTCATATAATGCAGAATTAGGAGCATACACAAATAATGGAATACCAGAAGGGGAAATTGTATTAAATGCAATGGAAATTGATGAAAAATCATTAGACCCAAGAATTAGAAAAGCTTTATATGAAAATAATAGAAAGAGAATGACAAGAAGCGCCTTAATGAGAAAAGCAGAAATGGTAAAAGAAGACGATAGAAATATCTAACAAAAATTATGATAAATAAAACCAATGAGAAGGTAAAATAGTATGGATAATTTTTTAGTAACAATAAAAAAACACAAGGTATCAATAATATTAGCTATATGTTTTTGGATATTTGCAGAATTATTTGTAATAGCACCTCTTGCAACAACATTAGTTGATAGTAATGCTACCGGTGTTTTTGATTTAGGGTATTTTATAGAACATTATGTAGAAAATATAGTAAATGTTTCAGGAATAAAAAATTGTTTTAAATCACAATATATAGGCTCTTTTGGTATTTCAACATTAATATTTACAATATTTTTAGCTGTATGTTTAGGAATTCGGATTGTTCAAGGCAAGAAAAAGAGGAAGTTATGACAAAATAGAACATGGTTCAAGTGACTGGAGTACAGGTGGAGAACAATATAGAGTTTTAAGTAAAAATCAAGGAATAATATTAGCAGAAGATAATTATTTACCTTTAGATAAACCTGGAAATACTAATGTACTTATTGTCGGTGGTTCTGGTTCTGGTAAATCATCAGCATATACTATTCCAAATGCTCATCAATGCTTTGGATCTTATATATTTACAGATCCTAAAGGAGAAATATATGACACAACAGCAGGATACTTAAAATCACAAGGATATGAAATAAAATTATTAAATTTAGTAAATCCAGAAAGTAGTGATAGTTATAATCCAATTCAGCATGTAAAATCAGAATTAGATGTTGATGTTATAGCAAATACTATAGTAAATGGTCAAAAATCAGAAGCATCAAGTGGAGCAGACCCATATTGGGATAATATGGCTGAACTATTATTAAAAGCTTTAATATATTATTTAATAGCAGCAAGACCAATAGAAGAACAAAATTTAGCAAGTTGTGCAGAATTAGTTAGAGCTGCTAATAATAAAGGAAATACGAACTTATTAACAGAGTTAATAAATAAATTACCTTATGACCATCCAGCAAGAATGAACTATAAATCTGTTGAAATTGCATCAGATAAAACATATAGTTCAATACTAAGCTCACTACAATCAAAACTAGGTAAGTTTGATTCTAAAGAAATAGCAAATGTAACATCTACAAATACAATAAACTTTGAAGATATTGCAACTAAAAAAACAGCTTTGTATGTTGTATCATCTGATACTCATACAGCTTATGACTTTTTACTTACAATATTTTTCTCTCAAATGATACAACAATTATATGATTTTGCAGACAAAAATGGAGGAAAACTTCCAGTAAAAACATTCTTTATATTAGATGAGTTTTCAAATATAGGACAGATACCAGACTTTGATAAAAAAATATCAACAAGTAGAAGTAGAGGAATATCATTTAGTGTTATACTACAAAACTTAGACCAATTAAAAGGTTTGTATGAAAAATCTTATGAAACAATAATAGGTAACTGCGATACACACGTATTTTTAGGAAGTAACTCGTATGCAACAGTTGAATATTTTTCTAAAGAATTAGGAGAAAAAACAATTTCTCATATGAGCAAATCAGCAAATAGAGATAATTATGGTAGTAGAAAAGGCTATAGTGAAAATGATCAGATAATGGGAAGAGCTTTAATGACTCCAGATGAACTTAGAAGATTAGACAATAATGAATGTATTGTATTTGAAAAAGGAATAAAACCTATAAGAGCAAAAAAATACTTCTGGTTTAAAAAACAAAAAATAGCTAGAGATTTAAATACAAATAGAATAGACCATAACGATTTTGATTGTGGAGATAGAGGAGAATGGAGAAAATTTAATCCATATAATCCATTTACGGGAAGTCAAATAGAAGATAATAAAGAACAAGACTTTAAAGTAGATTCATTAGATGACTTATTTACAGATGGTGAAAAAAATAATGAAGGTGTAAAAAATAATACAGATCAAATTAACAATCAAGTCCAAAATAATGAAATAAACAATAGTACAGAGAACAATAATAAAATAGAAAATAACGTAAATAGCCAGACAGTAAATACATTATCAAATAATCAAATAAGTCCTAATATTGAATTTCCACCTCCTGTAAGCGCATCAGATATAAGGAATCAGATGGAAGAAGACGGAGAAATAGATATACAAAAAGAGCTAGAGGCAAAATTTGATGAATTATTTGGACCAATAGAATAAATTCAAGCGAAGGAATAAACCTTCGCTTTTAAAATGCAAAAAAATATTTACAAACAAGTGTTTATATGATATAAATATTAAGAGGTGAAATTATGAAATTTGTACATATAGCAGATGTGCATTTTGATGCTCCATTTAAGACAATAACAGATAGAGCAGAACTAGGAGAACTTAGAAGATTAGAGCAAAGAGAAGCATTTAAAAATGTAATAGAATTTATAAAAGAAAATAAAGTAGAATACTTATTTATTAGTGGAGATTTATATGAGCAAGAATATATTAGAAAATCAACAATAAGCTATATAAATAAATTATTTGAAGAAATTAAAGATACAAAAGTATTTATTGCACCAGGAAATCATGACCCATATATAAGTAATTCGTATTATAAAGTATTTGAGTGGTGTGATAATGTAAAGATATTCACAGAAAATGTAGAAAAAGTGGAAAATGATGAAGTATGTATCTATGGTTATGGATTTAATAATTATGAAATGAATACAAATCAATTAAAAAACATTAATATAGATAATAAAAATAAAATAAATATATTAATAACACACGGAACAATTATTAATGGAAATGAATTAAATGGTATCTATAATCCAATAAGTAAAAATGAGCTAATAAATAAAGGATTTGATTATATTGCTTTAGGTCATATTCATAAAAGAGATGAATATTATCCAGGTTCACTTATTTCAATGGGATTTGATGAATTAGGTGAGCACGGATTTATTTATGGTGAAATAAATGATAAAAAAGTAAGTACAAAATTTATTAAAGCAGATAAAAGAGAATTAAAAGAAATTGAAGTGGATGTATCAAATATATATTCAGAAGATGAGTTAATCGAAGAATTAAATTTAATTGATACTGCAAATGATTTATATAAAATTAATTTAGTTGGAGAAAGAAACTTTGTAATAAACTTAGATATAAAATTAATTCAAAAAAATATTATAAAGGTAAAAGATAATACAAATTTAAAAATAGAATTAAAAGAAAATAATAATACATTAAAAGGTATAATTGCAAAACAATTAAATAAAAAAATAGAAAATAAAGAAATAAATAAAAAAGAATATGATGAAATTTTAGAATTAATTATAAAAATATTTAATAATTAAAAATAAAAATAAAAAATTAACAATAAAATTAAAATAGAAATTAAAATAGAAAATAAAAATTAAAAATAAAAATTAAAAATAAAATTAAAATAGAAATTAAAAATAAAATTAAAATAAAAATAGAAAATAAAAATTAAAATTAAAATTAAAAATTAAAATTTAAAATAAAAAATATAAATTAAAATATAAAATAAAAATTTAAAAATACAAATTAAAAAATAAAATTAAAAATACAAAATATAAATTTAAAATATAAAAATAAAAATTATAAAAAATAAAACAAAAAATTAAAAATATAAAAAATAAAAACAAAAATAATAACTGAATGAAAAAAATATAAATAAAAAAGTTTAAAATAAATAAAAAATAATAGTTGAATTTTGGAAAAGCAATTAATAAATAAAAAAAGAGAAAAATTAAAAAGAAAATAAAAGAAATATAAAAATAAATGTCAATAAAAATAAAAAATAAAGTAATTTTAATGGTAGTTTTTGGATACAAAATTTTGGAAATAGAATATGAATTTCACAATTTATGAAACAAGATGAGGGTGTCAAACTACAAAAAATCAATATATAATTGAAAAGAATAGTATTGAAAAATGTCAAACTATAAATTATATTAAATATTTAAAGTTGTTAAATTGACAAAAAAATCTAAAACGATTTTGAAAAAGTAAAAATTATAAAAATACTAGGGAATAAAAGCAATATAGAAGAAAAATACATAAAATTTTTACTAAAATTTTTACTGAAAAAAAGATATCAAAAAAGCAAAAAGATTACAAAAAAATTATAAAAAACTGCAAAAATTGACAAAAAGACAACTACAAAAAGAAAATTAGACAAAGGAAAGAGTAGACAAGCAAGATGGAAAAAACTGACACCAAAAAAACAATGAGAAAAAGTAAATTTGAAAAGTAAGAAAATTATAAAAAAATAAATTAAAATAACAAAAAATATAATATAGGAGGATAAATTTTTTGAAAATTAATAGTATAAAAATTAATTCATATGGAAAATTGAAAGATAAAAATTTTGATTTAGAAAAATTAAATATAATTTATGGAAAAAATGAATCAGGAAAATCTACATTATTAAATTTTATTTTAAATTTATTTTTTAATATTTCAAAAAATAAAGATGGAAAAAATATTTCTGATTTTGAAAAATATTTTCCATGGAATGAAAATGATTTTTCAGGAAAAATAATTTATCAATTAGATAATAATAAAAAATATGATGTATTTAGAGATTTTAATAAAAAAAATCCACAAATATTTGATGAAAATGGAATAGATATTTCAAAAAATTATAATATAGATAAAAAAATAGGAAATTTATTTTTTCAAGATCAAGTAAATATTGATAAAAAAACAATGCTATCAACTGTTGTTGCATCTCAAAATGAAATAAAGATTGATAATGCTACACAGAATTTATTAATTCAAAAAATAGCTAATATAGTAGAAAGTGGAGAAGAAGATGTATCTTATAAAAATGCTATTAATAAATTAGATAAATTATTATTATCAGAAGTTGGAACACGTAAAAGTCAAAATAGACCAATAAATATTTCAATAGAAAAATTAAATAATTATGAAAAAGAATTAAATAATATAAAAAAATATGAAGAAAATAAATATGAAATTGAAGAAAATAGTAAAGAAATAAATAAAGAATTATTAATTGAACAAGAAAATGAAGAAATTTATAAAAAAATTGAAAAAATATTAAATAATAATAAAATTAATGAAGAACAAATTAATATAAAGAAAAAAATATTAGAAGAAAATAAAATAAAAATTGAAAAAATAAAAGAAAATAATAAAAAAATTAAAAAAAATAATAAAAATATAATTTTTTATATAATTTTATTAATTATTTTTATAATTAATTTATTTAATTTTATATTTATAAAAAATAAATTAATAAATATTTTAATATTTTCTTTAATTCCAATTTGGATTGCTGTTATAATTTTACAAAATAAAAAAGCAAATAAAAATAATTTAAAAATACAAATAGAAACTATAGAAAATTCTAATATAGAATTAAGCAATGAAATTAATGAATTAGAAGAAAATTTAAATAAAATAAATTTAGAAGAAAAAAATAAATTAATTAATATTTATGGAAAAGATATAGAAAATTTATTTAATAGAAGTATTTTAACAAATATTATTGAAAAAAATAAAAATAATATAAATTCATCAATTTTAGAATTACATAAATTAGAATTGGATTTGGATAATATTGAACCAAAACTAGAACAAATAGCTGATTTAGAAGAAAAAATTTATTTTGAAAAAGAAAATCTTAATAAATTAGAAAATAAATCAAAAATTTTTAATATAACAAGAGAATTAATTGAAAATTCATATTTAGAGATGAAAAATAATATTACTCCAAAATTTAATAAAAACTTATCAGAAAATATTGAAAAAATAACTAATGGAAAATACAAAAAAATAATTTTAAATGATGATATTTTTGTAGAATTAGAAAATGGTAGTCGAATTTCTATAGATATGCTAAGTACTGGAACTATTGAACAAATCTATTTAGCGTTAAGATTATCAGTAATTGATGAGATTTCATCTGAAAAATTACCTATTATGTTAGATGAAACTTTTGCATATTATGATAATGAAAGATTAGAAGAAACATTAAAATTTTTATCACAAATAGATAATCAAGTTATAATCTTTTCTTGCACAGAAAGGGAAAAAGATATTTTAAATAAATTAAAAATTAATTATAATTTAATTAATTTATAAAAAAATGGTGTAAAAATGAAGTAAATAAAAATATTTACTTCATAAAAACACCTTTTTTTATTATTTTTCTTTAATTTTATTATTTTTTTTAGTTATTTTATTTTTTTCAACATTAATTGGATTGACGTGAATAATTGATAAATAAACGAAATCAAGTTTATTTAATTCTTTTTCAAGATTATCTGCTATTTCGTGACTCTGAAATGTTGACATATTTCCATCAACAAATATAGTAACGAAAATTAAATATTTATAACCAACAGGAGAAGAATTAAAATGATTTATTTTTTGTATTTCAGGATATTTTTCAATAATTTTTAAAATAATATCTTTATATTGTTCATCAATTGATTTATCCATAAGAACATTGTAGCTTTCTTTATATATTTGTAACCCTGTGTAACATATCCATACAGAAATAGCAATTCCAACTAAACTATCAAACCAATATATATGTAATAATCCTAAAAGTGATGAAATTAATGTGAATGTAGTAATAATGCAATCGTTTCTATGGTCTTTTAGATTTGATATAATTAATAAACTTGGATTTGTTTTTGACAATGATTTTGTATAAAAATATAAGCATAACTTAGTTAAAATAGTTATAATACATACAATTACTAAAGTCCAAGAAAAAGTAAAAGTAGAACCTGTTATCAATGACTTAAATGAATTAAATAAAAAGTTTATCGATACTATAATCATTGAAATGCTAATTAAAAATGAAAAAAGATATTCTGCTTTTCCGTGTCCCATATTATGGTCATCATCATAAGGTTTATTAGCAATTTTTCCACCAATATAAGTCATTAGTGATGCAAAAATATCGCTTGCACTATTTGCTGCATCAGCAATCATCGAATGGCTATGGCTAACAAAACCAATAATTCCTTTTATAATAAGTAAAAATAAATTTCCTAAAATGCCTAGTATTCCAGCTAATTTTGCTGAAGTAAACCTATTCAAGATACATTTCCTCCTAATTTTTTTATAAATCATATTAATAAAATTTTTCAATTATAACATAGACTTTAGTATAACACTAAATTATATAATAGACAATACTTGAAAGTATAGATAAAATATTATATAATAGTAAAGTAACTTTTAGTTTGAAAAATAACTTATGAGCAAAGCAAGAAAGGAATTTAATTATGTTTGATAATTTAGAAGAGATAGAAAAGAAATATATTGACTTAACTGAAAAAATTAGTGATCCAGAAGTAATTTCAAACCAAAATGAATGGCGTAAAATGATGAAAGAACATTCTAATATAGAGCCAATTGTAGAAAAATATAGAGAATATAAAAGTGTACAAAAAAATTTAGAAGAAGCTAAGGAAATGATGAATGACAAAGAATTAAAAGATTTAGCTGAAGAGGAAATGCTAAGTGCTAAGGAAAAACTTCCTAAATTAGAAGAAGAACTAAAAATGCTTTTAATTCCTAAAGATCCAGATGATGATAAAAATGTTATTTGTGAAATAAGAGCAGGAGCAGGAGGAGAAGAAGCAGCTCTTTTTGCTAGTACCTTATTTAGAATGTATTCAATGTATTGTGATTTAAAAAATTGGAAATTAGAAGTACTAAATGAAAACTCTACGGAACTAGGAGGTATAAAGGAAATTTCATTTATAGTTAAGGGTGATGGAGCATATAGTAGGCTTAAATTTGAAAGTGGAGTTCATAGAGTTCAAAGAGTTCCTGAAACTGAAGCAAGTGGAAG
>CANQYG010000019.1 GCA_947628015.1 uncultured Clostridia bacterium | reverse complement strand
CTCTGTAATATAGATGATTACTGCATTTTATTAAATTTTCTTTGTGGTTGGTATATTTTAAACACGAGAGGTGTGGACTTAAATCTCCAATTTCCAGCTGGATGGCAAATGGCAAAAAGCATCAAATATTCACAAGGTTATGTAAGACCAGCACCGAGAGATTTTGTGGGATTTGGACCACTTACAGAACCAGAATCTTTAGCTGTATATAATTTTACATTACAGCATAATTTTAGATTAGTTTTAGCATACCATTCACAAGGAAAGACAATATACTGGCAATATCAAAATTATAACCCTGAAGGTACTCTAGAGATAGGAGAAAAATTTAGTAGTGTAAGTGGATACACATTAGAAGAAACTCCTTATAATTCAAGTTTCGCAGGATATAAAGATTGGTTTATACAAAATTATAACAAGCCAGGATACACAATAGAGGTAGGAGATGGGGAAAATCCACTTCCAATTTCTCAATTTAATCAAATTTATAATGACAACATTGGAATATTAACTTTAGGGTTAATATTATGAAATATTTTTAGATGACAAAATTAATGTTAAATGATATAATACTCACATAATTTCAACTATAGTAAAAGAATAACACTATAATTGAAATTATGTTTTTATTTTATAAATAGACATAACAAGGAAATTTGTATGATTTTAGGAGAGATTTATCATGAATATTAGTTTTAAAAAATATCAAAAATTTATAGGAAAAAGTAAGTTTTTATACTGTTTAGGGTGTTTTTTTCTGATTACTGGAATTTTGGTGGCTATTGTTAATATTTTTTCTGTTGTAAGTTGGAACTCCAAAAAAATCAATTATACCAAAGAATATGTATATAGCGAATATGGAACATTATATTATGAATCAAATGGCGAGAAAATATACATTGAAAATGTTTATAATACTGATGATGAAAAAATTACAATAGATATTCCTAATAATCAAACAATTATAATGTATATTAATAAAGAGAACATAAATGAAGGAATATACTTTGATTTAGACAACACAATAGAGCAAAGTATGATAAATCCTGCATACCTATTGATACCATTATTTATATGTGCAATGGGATTATATTTTGTAATATCATATAAAGAGGTAAAAGAAAACAAAAATACTACAAATCCATTATTTTTATTCTTTATAGATTTATTTTTAGTAGGAAGTATATTGATTATTTCTCAAGTATATAAGGGAGCAAATTATTTTAAATTAAAGTCACATAATAATGTAACAACAGCAACTGTATATTCACAAATTTATAACAAAAGTGGTAGAGGAAAAAGCTATAAATTTGTTGCGGATTATTACGTAGATGGAAAAAAAATATACATATGTTAATGATATATATGAACATGGAACTTTTGATGAAAAAATAGGTGAAACTTTTGAATTATATTATGATACGACAAATCCTAACAAGGTTACTAAAAAAGAAAATCCAATTAATTTGTTTTTTATATTTATTGGAGTTATCTTTATTTTATGGTCTTTTCCATTTGTATTTTTTAAGAATAAAATGGAAGAAAGGATTCAAAAAAACGAATTAAAAGAAGAAAAATTGAAATAAATAATTTTCAAAAACTGATACTGTAACATCTAAAAATTAGGCAGTATCAGTATTTTTTATTATAGAGTTTACAATTTTTCATCAAAATAGCTACTTATTTCTTCTAAATTATAGAAGTTACATTGTCTAAAAACATCATAAGCAACTATGGAAACAGAATTAGACAAATTCAATGAGCGCAAAGTTTTTCTCATAGGAATTCTTATTGTTTTATCAATATATTTTACAAGCAAATCTTCTGGAAGTCCTTTTGTTTCCTTACCGAAAAGCAAAAATATTTCATCCATAGAATTATAATCAGGTTCTGAATAAATATGTTTTCCTTTTGTTGTAACAAAATACATATTATTTTTTTCTGGTGAATATTTTTCTAAAAATTTTTCTAAAGATAAATGTTCTTCAATTTCAAGTTTATCCCAATAATCAAGACCAGCTCGTTTTACTGATTTTTCGGAAATACTAAAACCTAGAGGATAAACTAAATGTAGCTTAGCACCAAGTGCAGCACAAGTTCTTGCAATATTTCCAGTATTTTGTGGTATTTCTGGTTCAACTAATACAATATTTAGTTTCATAATAAAATTCCTTTCACATATTATAAAAATTATTATATCATTAAATTTTAAATTTTAAAAGGAGAGCTTACAAAAACTCTCCTTTAAATATTAATCGGTTGTCATTAATTTTTTTGTTTGCATTAATATATTTTCTATGTCCTCTTGTTGCTTACTAGTTAGCCATTTCTCAGAAATAGCTAGGTTACCTACATCTAAAATATTATTTCCATATTGCTCAATTAAAATAGAATATTTTTCTATTTCTTTTCTATTACCAGTAAAGTACAGCTTATAACGCATAGAGTGAAGATTTTGCAAATATTTAAATAAATACATTAAATTGTTATATATTTTGCAATCAAGATACTTATTTTCAATTTTTATGAATATAGTTTTCATTAATAAATATCCAAATACACAGATGCATATCATAATACCTATAGTTTCTTCAATAGATACCTTACCAAGCAAAAACTTTATTGAAGTGTAGATAAGCCATATACAGCTAAAAATATAGCATAAGCCTAACCCAAATTTCCGAAAAATTCCTTTTTTATTAGTCATAAATATTTCCTCCTACTAAAAAATTATTTTTATAAGGTAGATACATAAATTATATTTATTATACTAAAAAAGTTTACATTTTTCAACTATTTATTAAATTTTTACAACAAATTATCAAGCTTAGATTTAAACTTTTGTTTCTTTCTCATGCTCATCATATATATCAACAAATAGGGGATTATCAAAGAAATCCACTAAATCTACATTTAGACCTAAACACAAATGATACAAAGTAGAGATATTTAAAGTTTTTCCTTTACCAGACATAAAATTAATTATAGTTGAGTAAGAAACATTAGACCTTCTAGACAATTCTTTTATACTAATATGATTAATGCTTGCTAAGTAAATGATTCTTTGTCTAATTGCAACAGAAAGTAACATCGAAATTTACTCCTTTTCTGCAGGTATTTTTTGAAGTGAATCGGAAATATTTTTGAACAAATCATCATCAAAGAAATCTTTTAATGTAATATTACAACCTTCACAAATATGCAAAAGAGTAGTTAAAGTTATACTTGAACATTTACCATTAAGAAAGCTACTTATAGTAGAATATGGTATTCCGGCATTTAAAGTTAGTTTATGAATTTTAATTCCTTGACTTGATGCTAAGTTTATTATCCTTTGTTTTACTGCATTTGTTAGTGTCATATTATACCTCAATTCTTAAAATTTTAGGAAAGTATAACAAAGGTGATTAAAAATCGTTGACGATAAACTATAACTGCACAAAATATATTTATAGTTTGTCCAAAAGATAAAAAAATAAACACATTGCAAAAATAAGATCTTAATAAGATACAAAGGAAAAATAAATAAAATTTTGAATAATCAATAAAAAATGTCAAAAATTGTTGAAAAAATTTTTTTTTTATAGTAAAATGAGAAAAAAATAAAAGGAGGAAACAAAATGGATAAGAAGACAACTAGTATAGTTGCTTATATTACATGGGTTGGATTACTTGTTGCATATTGTGCAGGTGATAGAGAAGGTGCTAAATTTTATTTAAATCAAGCTTTAGTAGTATTCTTATTTAGCTTACTTTCAATTATTCCATGTGTTGGATGGATATGGGGAATATTCATGCTTGTATGTTGGGTAATGGGATTAGTAGCTGCAATAAAACAAGAAGAAAATCCAGTTCCATTAATAGGAAACATACAAATATTAAAATAAATATAAGTTATATTAAAATTGAGGAAAAGGACATCTAATTAAAGATGTTCTTTTAAATAATTATGGATAAAAAAATTAAACAAGATGATTATATATATTACTCCTTACTAATAACTATAATTATATTATGCATAATTGGAATAATAATACAAAATTATATAAAAATACCGGAATGTATCATATATAAAAATTTACATATTTATTGCCCTGGATGCGGATGCACTAGAGCTTTTATTGCTATGATGGAAGGAAATTTTTTAGAATCAATTTATCAAAATAGTACAGTATTATATACAACGATAATTACTTTAATTTATATTGTAAGTCAGACAATATCAAGAATTACAAAAATTGAAAAAATTGCTATAAAATATACTCCACTATTTTTATACTCTGGAATAGGAATGTTAATTTTTAACTGTATTTTAAAAAACATTTTAAAATTAATGGTAAATTTATAAAAAAAGTGTTATTATATAGAAAAATAAAATATAGGAGAAATTTATGGTACAAATTATATTCTTAAGTATTATAACAATAGCTTTATTTGTTTATACTTTTATACACTTAGTTAAAGAAAATAATACAAATTATTTTTATATTTTGGCGTTAGAATTTTTTGGGTTAATTGCTGAATTTATTTTAATACTAATAGCTAAAACACCTAATATTGTATTAGCATTAGCTATTTTAATAATATCAATAATTTTACCTATTATATATTTTGTACTTGAGCATAAAAATATTCATATAGATGAGCTAATAAATATTTCAAAAGGAAAGAAGAACAAGGAAAAACTAAAAAGCTATTTATTAAAAAATATTGAAAAGTATCCCAATAGTTATACTTCACACAAAATGCTTGCAAAATATTATGAGCAAAACGGAGAAAAAGAAAAAGCTGAAGATGAATATTTAATTGTAATTGGTATAAATCCTAAAGATTATGAAACATACTGTGATTTAGCAAAGCTATTTCATGAAAACAAAAAAGAAAATGATGCTAAAAATCTTTTGCAAGATTTATTAAATCAAAAACCTGACTATTACAAAGCAAGTATTTTATTAGGAAACATTTTATATGATAATGAAGAATACAAAGAAGCAATACTTATATATAATGAAGCTTTAAGATATTCACCAACAGAATATTACCTATATTATTGTTTAGGAATGACTTACACAATGCTTAATGATTTTCAAAATGCTAAAGAATATTATATGAAAGCTGCAATAATAAATTCTTACAAAGATATATCTAATTTAAATTTAGGACAAATTTATTTAATTTTTAGAGAATATGACGAAGCGGAAAAATATTTTTATGAAGAAATAAATAGTGATGATGAAAAAATACAAGCACATTCATACTTAAATCTTGCTAAGATAAATTTATTAAAAAATAACACAGAAAAAGCAATACTTTATGCAAATATGTCAATTGAAATTTATCCAGAGATAGTAAAGAAAATTGAAAATGATGATACTTTTGCACTTATTTTAGGAAAAATAAAAATCAAGCCTTCAAAAGATGTTAAATCAAAAATAAATGAAAAGGAAATAAATGTAATTGAACATCTTGAAGAAACATATAATTTAGTTGAAAATTTAGCAGATAACATGAAAATAGATATAGAAAAAGAAAGATAAATAATAGATAAAAAATCATATTATGTCGAAAAATGGATATAATATGATTTATATTTTTTTATGGATATAAAAATTCAAATTGAAACAAAATTTGATAAAAAATTTTATAAAATTAAGCAATTTGACACTAAAATTACAAATATTACATTTGCTTTACAAAGTGTAAAAACATATTGACTTTAAAGAAAAAAAATATAAAATGTATATAAATATTGCAACTGAGAAAAAATAAGATAAACAAATGTAAATATTAATATAAAAACTATTAGAAAAAGAGAGGATAAGATGCAAAGTAGCTTAGGAATTAGTATAACAGATAAACTAATTAGATATGCAAAAGTAAATAAAAATAATGATGCTTATAATGTTGAATCTTATGGTATTAAGTTCTATAGCAACTTAAACGAAGCTATAGGACAGATAATTGCTGAGACTAACAGCAAAAACATACCTATATGTAGTGAAGTATCAAATGAAAATTATTATTACTTTAATATTTTTAATTTAACAAACAAATCATATGCTGAAAAAGCTATTAATACTGAATTTGAATCTTATTGCACAGAAAATCACTTAAATAGAAATGTATATGAAGGTAAATATATTTATACAAAAAATATTGATAATGAGGATCAAAGTAGAATTATTTATATTTATGACAATCAAACAGATATTGCAGAAAAAAACTTATATTTTGAAGGACATAAATTAGATACTTTAGTTCCTATGGCAACAACATTACCTAATTTAATTAATGCAGAAAAAAACAAAAATTCAATGATTATTAACATTGAAGAAAAAACTACAGTAACAACAATAATAGATCAGTCAATTTATAGTGTTAATGTTATAGAAGAAGGAATGAAAGAAATATTAGACAAAATTAATGAAAAAGAAAACTCATATTCAAAATCATATGAAGTTTGCAAAAATACTACAATATACACTATGGAAACAGATTACTCTTCTGCAGAAGGTAATGAATATTTAAAATACATTGTACCAACATTATACAAAATATCAGAAGAAGTACAAAAGTTAAAAGATTCATTTAAAAAGATTGATAATATTTATATAACTGGTATGGGCTCAGTTATAAACAATGTAGATTTATATTTTAAAGAATATTTTAAAGAATCAAAAGTAGAAATATTAAAGCCATTCTTCTTAGAAGGACAAGTAAACATAAATATTAAAGATTATATAGAAGTAAATTCAGCAATAGCGCTAGCAATGCAAGGACTAGGAAGAGGAATAAAATCACTAAACTTTTTAGCAAAAGATTGGAAAGAAAATTTAAAAACATTACTTACATCAGATGTTGGCTCATTAAGAGCTAATAGGAAAAAAGGTGGAAGTAAGCCTAAGATGAAAATTCATTTTAATACAGATATGTCTGGAAAATTTGACAAAATTGAAATGATATTACTGAGAAATATTATATCAGCTATAATGATTATTATAATTTACTCGATTGCATCAACGGTTTTAGTTTCACAAATAAACAAAAAAATTGGTGAAGCAAATGATGTTAAAGAATATACGAGTGAACAATTAAGCTTAGCTCAAAGTGATGATAATAAAATTTTAACAAGAACAGGTGATTACAGAACTTATGCAACCAACCTTGAAAACTCAGCTTCAACAATGGAAATAAGAAGAAGTAGAAAAAATCAAATTACAACTTTGCTTAATAAATTAGTATACAACATACCAGATGAAGTAATGTTAACAGAAATAAGCAATACTGAAAAAACAGGAAACGATGGTGCAGTACAACATATTACTATTCAAGCACAATCTGCAAGATATGAGCAATTAGCTTATTTTAAAGCAAAACTTAAAAATGCAAATATTTTGTATGACATAGTATCAACTGAAGGTCAAAAAGAAGGCGATGTTATAAAAATTACTATAGAAGGCGATTTAAGACTATATTAGGAATGGAGGAAAACGATGAGGAAAACATTATTAAGTGTATTGTTATTATTAGTTATTGCATTAATAATTTTACTTATGGTTAATGGTATAAGTTTTGGCTCATTCCATATAAATGGTTTTAAAGATATTAACAAAAAAAATGATGAATTAACTGAGGCAATAAGCGATGCAAATGATGAAAATGATAAATATACATCTGCTTTATCTAAAATAGAAACTGATGTAGAATCACTTGCAGAAGCTAAAAAAAGATATTTAGACCTAATTGCACAAAGTACTGAAAGTGAAATCAAACAAGCGACACAAACAAAGACATATACGATTGAATATTTGTGGAGTAAGATTGGTAATCACGCAACAGAAGAAGGTGTTACATTAAAAATGGATGTAGTTAGTTCGACATTAGGCAACCAAGAATATAGGAACTTAAATTTTACAGTAGATGGAGAATATTTAGCAATCGTACAATTTATTTATACATTAGAAAATGATTCAGATTTAGACTTCATTGCCGAAAATTTTGATATGACATCAAAGCATGCAACTTTTACTGTTAAAGATGTAAAAATACAACAGGAGATAAGTTCATCTAGTAGTTCTACTCAATCACAATTAAACGATGATACAGATGAAGAATCAGAAGATGATACAGATTCAGATGAAAATGTAGATTCATCATCTGATGAAACTTAAATTAGAAATACCTTAAAATTATAATTTTTATTGAAAGGAGATCTAGTTTATACTAGCAAATAGTTAAATGAAAAAATCTATTATAAAAGAAATTTTACTTACTCTTTTGGTAACTGTGGCAGTTGTTTTAGTATTAGCAGTAATATTTTATCAATATATTCCTTCAAATAGGGTAATACCTAGTAAGGTAACTGCTTATCAAGCATCAGAGGAAGTCGCTGAAGAGATAGAGCAAGGTAGTAGTTCAGAAATAGCTGGACAAAATCAAACATATGAAGTAACAGATGAAGATTTATTAATGTACAAAAGAATCGATAGTTATAGACCTGGAAAAGTAGATCCATTTGCAGCATCAAGTCCAAGTACATCAGGTGGAGATGATGGTGATAGTGGAACAACAACTACTCCAGGAAATAATGAAAATCAAGAAAAAGATAGAAATACAACCGATAATTATTACACAGCATCAGGTATAGGAGGCAGTTCAAAATAATTTTATTTTAGGTTATATTTATTATAATAAATATATATATATAACACAAATTTTACTAAGGAGGGAAATATAATTATGTTAAACAAAGAAAAAGGTATAACTTTAATTGCATTAGTTGTTACAATTATTATACTTTTAATATTAGCAGGAGTAACACTTTCACTTGCTCTAAATCAAGAAGGATTATTTAACAGAGCTAGAAATGCAGGAGAACAATACGAAGCAGCTCAAAAAAATGAAACAGATATTATGAACTATTTCACAAATATGGCTGAAAATATAATGGCAACATATGATAATTAATAGAAATAATTATTAAAATTTAGTATAATATTATACTTCTAAATATGAGGTTACCTAAATTGAAATCATTGAAAAATGATTATATGCGATAGCAAAAAATCGTATTTAGGTAGCCTCTATTTAAATAAAAAATATACATTAGAAAGGAAATATTAATGGAGGCAATACTTTATATACTAATATTTATTGCAGGTACAGTATTTGGAAGTTTCTTAACACTTGCTACATATAGGGTTCCATTACATCAAGATATAGTTTACAAAAAATCATATTGCCCAAAATGTAATCATAAACTTGGCTTTTTAGATATGTTTCCTATATTAAGTTATTTTTTCTTAAAAGGAAAATGTAGGTATTGCAAATCTAAAATAAGTTTTAGATATCCACTAATAGAAATAATTTGTGGAATTTCTTTTGTTGTTTTAGCATTAGGTCTTGGAGTAAATGTAAATACACTATTTACATTAAAAGGAATAGAATTTGCTTTAGGAATTTTATACATAGTATTTTTATTTTTAATAGCAGGTATTGATATTGAGCATAGACAGATAAATAGGGGAGTACTGATATATGGTATATTAATATCTTTACTAAATATTATATATCAATATTTCACATCTGATATATTTAACTTAAATAGAATAGTAATTTATCTGGTTATAATAGGACTATTAACTGTTATAAGCATTTTAAGAGTAAAGAAAAAAGCAAAAAATGATTATGAATTATCATCAATAATACTTTGCATTGTAATTAATTTCTTTACACTTGAAATAGGTACTATTTTAACAATTATTTTCGCATTATTAATTGTATCAATGAAATTATTAATTAATAAAATTTTTAATAAAGGGAAAAAATATAATAATAATATGCCAATTGCATCTTATATTTGTATGGCAAATGCAATTGTATGGATTACTATATTTTTAGCACAAATAGGTGGTTAAATGAAGAATAAAAAAGAACGAGGAGCATCTTTAATTGATGTTGTTTCAGGAATAATTATTTTTACAATTTCTACTGGAGTTGTAATTAGTATGTACTATCAAATTTATGTAACAATGGCAAAAACAAAAATACATCAAGTTGCAATAAGTTGTATGACAGATGTGTTTGAAAAAATCGACTTGGAAAGCTATGAGGCAATTACCACAGATGAAGTAAATAAGATAATTAATGAATCAGGTTTAAATAATTATTTCAATTCAAGCAAAAATGAAAGTACGGTTACATGCTCTGTAACAAGTTATAAAGATAGTGCACCAGCAGGAGAAGACAGACAAGATTTAGTAAAACAGATAAATATAACTGTTAAATATACTGTTGCGGGAAAAACTACGACACTTCCAATTAATAAGATAAAAATAAGAGAGTAGGTCAAAATATGAAAAATGAAAAAGGAATAACATTAGCTGCCTTAGTAATGTATGTATTGTTATTTTCAATAGCAATTACTACACTTGCTACAATAAGTAATTATATATTTAATAATTTAGACAATATAAGCTCAGAGCAAATAAGCTCAGAAGAGTTTAACAAATTTAATACTTATTTTGTAAGTGATGTAAAGAAAAGTAAAGTTGCAACAGTAGACAATAAAGAAAATTCTGAAGATTTAACTATAAAATTAGATGGTGGATCGACATATACTTATAAAAAAAGTGAAAATGCAATTTATAAAGATAAAGAAAAAATTGCAAGAAACATTGTAAGTTTTACAGCAAATGTAGGACAAGATACTACTAATAGTAAAAATATAATAGAAGTAACCATAAAAACTGGGAAAGATGAAAAAAAGCCAAATTTTGAAAAAACTATAAAATATGTTTTGAAATATTGGTAATTATATGAAAGGAGAAGAATATGCCACAAAATAGACAAGCTTTGGGAATTGAATTAGTTAGAAGAGGTATTGTAACACAAGATGATATAACAAAGGCAATTGATTATCAAATAAGTAATCCAAGAGAAAAAATTGGAGATATTCTTTATGACTTAAAACTAGCAGATCCAAAAAAATTATTACAAGCAATGGGAGAAATTCTAGAAGAAAAGACTATATTTTTATTACCTAGTGATATAAAAATAAAAGTAACAAATTATATATCATTAGATATAGTAAAAGAAGATTTAGCAATACCATATGAAATTGAAAATGGAGTTATAAAAGTATGCTTTGCAAGTACAAGTAATAGAAGTCAAATAGAAGCAGTAAGACTATTAATGCTTAATAAAGGCTTAGTAATGGAAAGCTATATAACATTTAGAGCATTAGTTGAAGATGTAATAAAAGAATTAGAAAATGTATCAAGTAGTGCAATTGATATTGATGCAAATGGAGCAAGTATTGTTGATAATATCATAAAAACAGCTATGCAGCAAAGAGCATCTGATATACACATAGAACCTTTGGAAGATTATATAAGAGTAAGATATAGAATTGATGGACTTTTATTTGATGTGGCTCATATTGATAAAGAAAAGCAAACCCAAATAATAGGTAGATTAAAATCTATTTCCAATATGCACCAAGAAAAACAAGAACCTCAAGATGGTAGAATTATAATATATCCAGATTATAATATTCGTTCATCATCTCAAAAAAATATACATGGAGAAAAATTTGTTTTGAGATTATTAAAGAAAAATACAACGATAAAAGGTTTATTTGAATTAGGATTTCCAAATGATCCAAAACTTGTTAAAGATGCTTTTGATAAAAGAAATAGTATTACAGTAATAGCAGCTCCTACTGGTGAAGGTAAAACAACAACATTATATAGTGTAATAAACTTTTTAGATAAACCAGAAATAAATATTACAACAATTGAGGACCCAGTAGAAATAAGAATACCAGGACTAAATCAAATAGAAATTGATCCTAAAACAACATTTGCAGGTTCACTTAGAACAGTTTTAAGACAAGATCCAAATATTATTCTAGTTGGAGAAATTAGAGATCAAGAAACAGCAGAAATAGCAATGCAAGCAGGTCAAACAGGTCACTATGTTTTAACAACAATACACACATTAAATGCAGTAGAAGTAATATCAAGATTAAGAAAAATGAATATATCAAATTATGATATTTCAAGTACTTTAGCAACTGCTATATCACAAAGATTAGTAAGAAAACTTTGTACAAAATGTAGAAGAGAAAGACCTTTTACAGAAGAAGAAAAGCAAATAATAAATAAAATAGGTGAAAAATATAATGTTAATTTTGATGTAGATAATCATGTAACTTATGATCCAGTTGGTTGTAGTGAATGTAACAACAGCGGATATTATGATAGAATAGCAATGTTTGAAACATTGATAATTACAGATAGTATAAAAGAATTGATCGTAAATGGTGCATCTACATTACAAATTAGAGATGAGGCATTAAAAGAAGGATATAAACCTTTATTAGTAGATGGAATTCATAAAGTAGTGGACGGAATAACTACACTTGAAGAAATAAACAATCAACTATTATTCTATTAAAAAAATGAAAGGATTTGAATATGGACGTAAATGGAATTTTAAAAAAGGCAGAAGAACAAAGAGCATCTGATGCACACTTTATAAGTGGTCTAAAGCCAATATTAAGAGTAAATAGAGAGCTTATTACTTTGCAAGAATATGATGTAATTTCTAAAGATGATATGTGGGAAGTATATGACTATTTTCTAAAAGGTAATGTGGAAAAAGATAAATTATTTAAAGAAAAAAAGGTATTAGACTGTTCAGAAGAATTTGAAGATATCCGTTTAAGAATAAACATTTCATATTCTGATGGAACCCCAGTAATAACAACAAGATTAATAAGAAATGAATTACCAAGATATGAGGATTTAGGAGTACCAGATATAGTTAGAAGAATGACAGGACAAACTCAAGGATTAATACTAGTTACAGGAAAAACAAACTCTGGTAAATCAACGACATTAAATGCATTAATAAATTATATAAATGAAAATGAAAATAGAAAAATATTAACTTTGGAAAGTCCAGTAGAATATAAACACACTTCAAAAAAGTCAATAATTGTTCAAAAAGAGGTATCTATAGGCTCAGATATGCCATCATATAGTATAGGAACTAAAAACTCATTAAGAGAAGACTGCGATATACTAGTAATAGGAGAGATTAGAGATAAGGAAACTCTTGATGCAGCAATAGAAACAGCAGAATCAGGACACTTAGTATTAGGTACACTTCATACAAAATCATGTGCTGAAACTATTGATAGAATGATAAACTTTTATGAAGTAAGAGATCAAGCAACAATAAAATATCTAATAGCATCATTGTTAAAATTAGTTATTTCTCAAAGATTAATAAGGAATAAAAGAGGAACATTAACACTTATACCAGAAGTAATGGTAGTTGACAATATAATAGCAGGTATAATAAGAAAGGAAAAATTAAGTGTATCTGAAATTGAAGATGCAATACAAAGCTCATCTGGAAATGGAAGTGTTGGATTAATAAACTCTCTTGCACAATTATATGTTGATGATGTAATTACATTAGAGCAAGCAAAAGCACAAATTGAAGAAAAAAATATAGAAATATTAAATAGAACAATAATGCAATTAAAAATGAAAAGAGAAGAAAAAGGTAGTGGTATGATTTAAGAAATATAAGTAATAATTTTTTATTGAAAAGTTAAGAGAGGAGAAATAAATATGCCAGAATATATATATAGAGCAGTTGACGATAATGGTATAATGGTGCGAAGTAGAATAACTGAAAAAAGTAAGCAAAACCTAGTAAAAAGACTAAAAGCAAATGGTATGACACCAATAGATATTGTACAAACAAGTTTTGGAAAATATCAAAGAAATACTAAATCAGGCTTATCAAATATAGAAGAATTAATGAAAGTTGCTAATAATAATGATGTATATAAAAAGACTCAAACAAGAAAGTTTTCTACAAAAGAAAGAGTTAGTATGGCATTATCACTTCAGCAAAAAGTTACTAACAGAGATTTAGTTATTTTTACACAAAGTTTTTACTTGCTAAAAAGAGCTGGATTCAATAATGTTCATGCTTTAGCAACATTAATACAATCTACAGAAAACTCTACCTTAAGAGGAATATTAGAAGATATACAGTCAGGAGTTGAAGGTGGAGACTATATGTATACAACAATGGAATATTATTCAGATATATTTCCAGTTATATATATAAATCTAGTAAAAGTTGGAGAACTGTCAGGATCTCTAGAAGAATCATTAAAACAAGCTGTAGATTATCTAGACTCATCAGCAGCATTAACTAAAAAAATTAAAGGAATATTGATACCTAATATATTGCAATTTATTTTGTTATTTGCAATATTAATGATAGGAAGTATTTATATTATACCAATAATACAAGACGTATTTGAAGAAGTAGGTTCAACAGATCAACTTCCAGCATATACACTAGCATTCTCAGCATTTTTAACACAAGTTCAAAGATTTTGGTATATACCAGTTGGAATAATAGCTTTAATTGTAGCAGCATTATTTGCATATACAAAAACACCAAAAGGAAAATATAACTGGGATTACTTTAAATATAAAGCACCAATTTTTGGCTCATTAATATTTGCAATAGACTTTTCAAGATTAAGTAAAGCAATGGTTTTAAACTTAAAAAATGGAATGAGAATACAAGAATCATTAGAAGTAAGTAAAAACGTTGTAAAGAACTATGTTATGCTATCTATAATTGAAACAGCAATAAATAATATAATTGTCGGTGAATCATGGGTAAAACCATTTGAAGACTCAGGACTTCCAAGTCCAATGGTTACAGAAATGTTAAAAATAGGTATGCAAACAGATTTAACAGCAATGACAGAAAAACTAGTTGAATATATGGATATGGATATAGATAATATATTACAAAAGATTATAAAAGTATTACCACAAGTTATGTATAGTATAATAGGAATTATGCTTATATTTATAACAATAGTTGTACTTGTACCTTGTATATCAGTTTATATGGGAAATTTCTTATTCTCAGCAGCTGGATTCTAAAAGTCAAAAAGAGAGTAGGAGAGATACTAATGAAAATAGGAATTGATATAGGGGGAAGTCATATATCATCAGGGATAGTAGATGAATATGGAAAAATAATTGAAAAAGAAGTAGAAGATATATCAACAATAAATATAGAAAATGAAGAAAAAGCAAAAAAAATAATAATAGATGTAATAAATTCACAAATAGAAAAATTACTAAAAAAGCAGAATTATGAAATATGCGATATATCAAAAATAGGAATTGCAGCACCGGGAAATCCAACAAAAAAAGCAATAAGGAATTTAGTTAATTTAAAAATAGAATACTTTGAAATAGGAAAAATTTTAGAAAATAAATATGATGCAATAGTAAATATAAAAAATGATGGAAAATGTTCAGGTTTAGCAGAAAAGAAGTATGGAAACTTAAAAAAGTATAGTGACTGTATATTCTTGTGTATTGGAACTGGAGTAGGAAGTGCTGTATTTATGGATGATGACTTATTAGAACCAAAAGTAAATACAGGATTTGAATTCGGTCATATGATAATAGATAAAAAGGGACCAGAATGTAATTGTGGAAATAAAGGATGCTTTGAAACTTATGTATCAATGAAAAGATTAAAAAAAGAAATAATAAGTAAATTTAAACTAAAACGTGATATGGCATCAGAAGATGTGCAAAAGTATGTTAGACAAAATATAAAAGAAAAAGAAGTAGATTTATTAGTTGAAAATTATATAAATAATCTAGCAATAGGAGTATCAAATATAATAAATATATTTGAACCAGAGGCAATATGTTTCGGAGGAAGTTTTTCATATTATAGTGATATATTCTTACCTAAACTAAATAAAGAACTAGAAAAATATGTATTTAATAAAGATATAAAATGTGATTTGTTATGTACAAAATTTAAAAATGATGCAGGAATAATAGGTGCATCAATAATATAAATTATTGTCAAAAAGTTAAAGCTCAAAATATTAAACAATGTCTATTTAATATTTTGAGCTTTATAATAGCATATACGATAATAATTTAATTTGTAATTTCTAACTTTCTGAATCTTGACTGTCAGAATTTTGATTTTCAGGTATTACAATTTCTCCATTTTTTTTAGTTGTATTTTCATGAACTTCAAAAGTTAGATTATCTTTAACATCAGAAAAAACAATATCTTTTGAATGACCCTTTACAATTTTTATTTTTTTATCTGAATTATCTTTTTTTTCTTCCATAAAAGTAGATATCCTTTCTCAATTCTTACTTTAAAAAAGTCTATCATAAAAAAAGACTTTGATAAAGAAATTATAGGTTATTTTTTTTATATTATCATAAAAATATTTACAATTCAATAAAAAGAAGAAAAAATATGGTATTATACAAAAATTTAATATTTTAATTAATGTAAAAACTTAATAAAAACTAATATATTAAAAATATAGCATAATATCAATATAAAATCAATAAAATAAAAATTAAAAGTATATAAAAGTTTTGTAAAAAATGAAAATAAAAAATCTTATAAAAAGCCTTAAATAAGCTGATTATAAGATTTTTTCATTTTTTATTAAGTTTTTACCTTAATAAAAATAACATAATGTGAAAGTGGAGGTTTTAAACAAATGAAATGTAAGGAA
>CANQYG010000018.1 GCA_947628015.1 uncultured Clostridia bacterium | reverse complement strand
AAAGAAGAAGGTGGACGTCATACACCATTCTTCAATGGATATAGACCACAATTCTATTTCAGAACAACAGACGTTACTGGACTTATTGATTTACCACAAGGAACAGAAATGGTAATGCCAGGTGATAACATCGACATGACAATCGAATTAATTACTCCAATCGCTATCGAAAAAGGATTAAGATTCGCTATTCGTGAAGGTGGAAGAACAGTAGGTTCTGGAGTTGTTTCAGAAATTATTGAGTAATAAATATAATAATAGCAAGGGTTACAAGAAATTGTAATACCTTGCTATTTTTGTATTTAACAACTTTTTATCTACTTAGTTTAAAATAGAATTCATAATCTTATAGCTTTATCTTTTTTTTGGTAGAAAAGCTTGTAAATATATTTCAGTAATTTTTATAATACTATGTCCCATTAATTTTTTGTGTTTATTAAATTACCGTCAAGTAAAAAGATAAATGCATTTATTTAATTACCTTGATTGTGAGCAGTTTTTCATTGACAAATTTACATAATTATTATATAATATATATGATACAAAATATGTGAAAAGTATTGAAATTAATAACAAAATTATGTATAATATAACAAATATATGACATTTGAAAAATAATTATTTACTTTTTTAGTTTTTTTGTATATATTTTTTCATAAGGATGAAGTCAGAATTCGACAAATTCCTTTTTTTATCTATGTTAAAATAGATTGCTAAGAAAGGAAGTGTACTTATGAAAAAGATAGGAGGAGTAAATATGAATGCAATAGCTCATTTAACTGGTAAAGTTACCAAAGACAAAAAAGAAGAGAGATATTGTAGTGTATATGAATCTCTCGAAGAAAGCTTAAAGGAAGTAAAATTACATCGAGAAGGAAAAATTCATTTAGATACTTGGGATGAGTATTTAAAAAAGAAAAAACAAAATAAAGGATAATAAATATGTACACAATTATACCAACAGAAAAATTTAAATCTGATATAGAATATTATGAATCGAAAAAGAAATATAAGCATATTGATGAAGACATTGGTTCAGTAGTTAAAGATTTAGTAAAAGGAAACTTAGTAGGAACAGAAATTCCACGGTTTACACTTAAATGATAATAATAATAAAATTATAAAAGTAAGAATGGCTAATACTGATACTAAAATGGGAAAATCAAATGGATATAGAATGATTTATTATGCAATAAAAGATGATAAAACAGTTTATTTATTATCTATATATTATAAAAAAGATGATAAAAGAATATTAGAAGATGAAGATATTATTAAATTAGTAAAAGAATATTGTTTATAAAATTAACAGTATAGTAAGAATGTGAAGTAATAGTAAAAGAAAAAAGACTAGGAATGTTTTAAGAGGATTCCTAGTCTTTTTTACTTACATAGTTTTTCACGTAATCTTTAGACGTCTAATGGAATTATACCATCTATTAAAAGATATATCAAATTTTTTTATTTATGAGAATAATATTTCTTTAAATATAAAATTATTGACTTTTTAATACTTTCATTATATACTTTGAATTATAAAAATAATTAAAAATTCATAACAGTTATACATTTAAAACATAGCAAGAAGGGAAATGATTTTTTATGAAAAAAATATTTTTTACAATATTTATAATATTTTTTATGGTAGCAATGGCAGGAACCGTATTTGCGTTAACAGGAACAGTAAATACTAATGAATTAAACTTAAGAGACGGAGCTAGTACATCATCAAATATTATAACAAAGTTAAATAAAAATGAAACGTTAAATATTATAGAAGAAACAGGAGAATGGTATAAGGTAAGTTATAAAAATTATACAGGATATGTAAGCAAACAGTATTTGGACAAAAATGAAGATACGAGCCAAAATAACGAAGAAAATAATACTTCAATTGAAGATGGAGATGGAAAAATATTATCAGCTGCAACAGTATATGCATTACCTTTATTAAATTCAACTCAAATAGGAACTTTAGAGCAAGGAAAAACTGTAACAATCATATCTGAAGTAGGAAATTGGAGATATGTACAAACAAATGAAATAATAGGTTGGATTTTAACAAATAAACTTGAAGAAGCTTTAAATGAAGATGAAAATAGTTCAAACACAGTTGAAAATACAGTAGTTAATGAAAATAATGATATTGCAGAAAACAATACTACAAATGAGCTGATAAGTGATGATAACAATGTAAATAATAATATTGCTGATAACAATGAAGAAACCAACAATAATGAAAATAATAATGATGAAAATAGCTATCCAACTACATTATATGTAAATGTTGAAGCAGTAAATATTAGAGAAGATGCTACAACAAGCTCGGATGTAGTAGCAAGTGTTGGTCTAAATACACCTGTTAGAGTTACAGGCGAATCTGGAGATTGGTATAAAGTTGAAGTTAGTGATGGAAAAGGTTACATTATGAAAAAATACTTATCAAAAGCAAAAAATTAATATTAAATAAGCAAAAATCAAAAAAGTTAACAAAAGTAAAAAAATAATTTAATAAGTTAATCTTTAATAGGGGGCACAGAAAGGTTTTATAAATGCGATATTTGTGTACCCTAACGATAATAACTGTAATAATTATTATTGGGCTACACCATAATGGTGTAGTCTTTTTTGAATATGAAGGTAAGGTAGAAGGAAACTTTATTGTTGAAATAGAAGGAACAGCAAAAGAAAAAAATTATTACAATGTATATGAAGGAAAAATAGAAAATAAAAAGTTTTTAATTTATATTTCTAAAACAGAAAATACTTTTTCTTATGGAGATAAAATAAAAGTTACAGCAACTTTTAATAAGCCTAATAAAGCACGAAATAGTGGAGGTTTTGACTATTCAGTTTATTTAAAAAGCAAAAAAATATATGGAAGTTTTAAGGTAGAAAAAATTTTAGAAGTAGAAAAAGCTAAAAAAATACCTTTAATAAATAAGATTCAAGAACATATAAAAGAAACTTTTAATAAAAATTTAAAAAATTCGCCTTTAGCAATAGGTTTACTTTTAGGAATAAGAGATAATATATCAGAAGATGTACAAGATGACTTTAAAAATGCTAATCTTACACATATGCTTGCTATATCTGGAGCACATTTTTCTTATGTAATTTTAATTGTATCTTTTATATGCAAGAAACTAAAAAATAAGAGACTTCAACAATTTATATTAATTGGTGCAATCATATTTTTTATGAATTTAACTGGAAGTACTCCATCAGTTGTAAGAGCAGGAATAATGTCTATTTTACTTATTTTATCAAGTATATTAAAAAGGCAAAATGACATATACACCAATATTAGTACATCACTTTTAATACAGATAATCAATAATCCTTATGTAATATTTGATGTTGGCTTAATTTTATCATATAGTGGAGTTATTGGAATAGTTACATTTAATAAATTTTTTTCTAAAATAATTAAAAATAAAATAATTTGTGTTACTTTATCAGCAAATAGCTTATTAATTCCAATAATGATTTATAAATATAATACAATATCTTTTACATTTGTTATTTCTAATGTACTAGCATCAGGTTTGCTGGGAGTTATTATTATGTTAGAGCTAATTGCTTGCATAATTAAAATAAAGCCAATTTTCGTATTACTTGATATTAGTTTATCTCTTTTACAAAAAATAGCTAATTTTTGTTCTAAAATTCCATTTTCAAATGTTTATGTAACAACTAAGACAGTATTTTTAGTATTAGCAATATATTTAATTATATTTTTAGTGATAAAAAGAAAAAAGAAATCTATTCCAATTATCATTTTGTTTATATTTGCCTTTACTTCTTTGGCAAGAATATATAATTATAATACTTTAGAAAAGGACATACTACAAATAAAATTTATAGATGTTGGACAGGGTGATTGTACTTTGCTTATAAATAAAGGAAAAACGCTAATGATAGATACAGGAGGTAGTACAAGTCCTAGTTATGATGTAGGAGAAAATATAGTTCATAAATATTTACTATATAAAGGAATAAATAAAATAGATTATCTAATGTTATCACATTTTGATGCTGACCATTGTCAAGGCGCTATATTTTTGCTTAAAAATATGAAAGTTAAAAATTTAATAATATCGATTCAACCGGAAAATAGTGAATTTTATGAAGAAATAACAAATATTTGCATACAAAAAAATACAAATATTATGTATGTAAAAAAAGGAAATAAATTTAAAATAGCAAATTTAGATATTGAAATATTGCATCCAAATAATAATTTTATTGCAGAAAATAAATTAAATAATAATGCTTTAGTTTGTAAAATAAATTATTATAATTTTAAAATGTTATTTACAGGAGACATAGAGAAAATAGCAGAAAGTCAGCTACTTGATGAAGAACTATCAGCAGACCTTTTAAAAGTAGGCCACCATGGTTCAAAAACATCAACAACACAAGAATTTTTAAACAAAGTAAATCCCCAAATAGCCTTAATTGGAGTAGGAGAAAATAACAAGTTTGGCCATCCAAATGATGATGTAATAAAAAGGCTACAAGAAAAAGGCGTAAAAATATTTAGAACTGACTTAAATGGAGAAATTAATATAAATATCAATAAAAATGGAAAAGTAAATACCAAGACTATGTTTTAAAATTAATAACTTGTATTTTAAAATGGTCTATGTTAAAATAAAAAAAATGCAATGAAAGGTAAGAACTAAAAAATGAAGAAAAAAATTATAATAGTGTTAATTATTTTATTTTTATTAATAGTAATAGGAGTAGTTGGTTTTATAACTTTTTATAATTCATCATTAAAAGCAATAATGCCAAATGATAGCAAAGAAGTTATTGTTGAAATAAAAAATGGTTCTACAGCGACTGATATAGCAGAAGTTTTAAAAGAAAAAAATCTTATAAAAAATGCTTTTGCTTTTAAAATTTATACAAAATTAAACAAAATATCAGGAATGCAAGCTGGAACTTATAAGCTTAACCAAAATATGGATGTTAAGCAAATAATAGAAAATTTGCAAAAAGGAACTGATTATTATCCAGATGAAATAAATATAACTTTCTTAGAAGGAAAAAATATGAGATGGATAGCAAAAACTATCTCAGAAAATACTAGTAATACAGAAGATGATGTTTTTGAAAAATTAGAAGATGAAAACTATATAAAATCTTTAATAGAAAAATATTGGTTTTTATCTGATACTATTCTAGATAAAAATATTTACTATCCACTTGAAGGGTATTTGTTTCCAGATACTTACACATTTTCTAGTAGTAATGTAACAGTAGAAGAAATATTTTCATCAATGTTAGACCAAATGAATGATAAATTAGAAAACTACAAAGAGAGTATAGAAGACAATGGATATAATATTCATAAACTTTTAACAGTTGCGTCTATTGTTGAATTAGAGGCAGCAAAAGTAGAAGATAGAAGTGGAGTTTCTAGTGTAATCTACAATAGAATAAGAAATAATATGTCTATTGGAAGTGATGTTACAACATATTATGCAATAAAGGTAGATATGTCAGAAAGAGACTTATATCAAAGTGAATTAAACAAATATAATCCATATAATACAAGAGGTCCTAATATGGAAGGAAAATTACCAATTGGACCAATATCTACAGTTTCTGAAGAATCAATAGAGGCAGCACTTAATCCAGATGATACAGATTATCTATATTTTGTAGCAGACAAAAATGGAAAAATATACTTTGGAAAAACAGTAGAAGAACATAATAGAAATATTCAAACATTACAAAGTCAAGGACTTTGGTATAGTTATGAATAGAAAAAAGCAAAATTTAGTATAAATAGAATATTTTAGGAAATAATCCTACTAAGAGGTGAAAATATGAAAAAATCAGTCTTAGTAGGATGTATTTTTGTATCAATTATTTCTGGAATATTGATTGGGATAATAGTGCATTTTAATAGTAATAGAGTATTAGAGGAAGCTACACTAAAAGAAGTTGAAAATGCAAATAATTTTGTAGAAAAATATGAAAATATAATAGAAACAGGAACATTAAAAGTAAAAACATCACCGAATACAAAAATTGTATATGAAACTTTATATTTAGAATGTAATCATTTAGAAAGTAAAGAAGAAAATATAGATGCTGATGACGTAAATCAAGATGAAAATTATTTTTTAAATAAATATATAGATTGGGATGTAAAAAGTTTTTCAGATGAAAGAGTAGAGCTATATAAACAGCAAGTAGGTATTTGTGATAAACATTATGTTGTTAAAAAAATGGATAATTATATTGCAGTATATACATTAGATTCAGATGGAAACCAAAATTTAAAGGAAATAACAGATATTTTAACAGTATATCTTCCACAAGAAGATGTAGACTTACTTGAAAAAGGGATAAATGTATGTGGAGATAATGAACTTGCAAAGCTACTTGGAGATTATGAATAAGGATATAAATTATTGATGAAAAGCTACAAAAAACTGATAATGTCTAAGCTTTAAACATTATCAGTTTTTTATGCATAAAATCAAATTATTATTTATTGGTATTAGAGTTCTTTTTTAAATCTTCTTTATTAGGAAGATAACCTTTTTTATAAAAATGTTCTATATAGCCTATTAAAGCACATAAAGTTAAACTAATTGCTAAAATATATATGTAAATATCAAACTTAGGTAAATCAAATAATCTTATTAAAAATGAGCTTACAACAGCAATATATAAAAGTACAGTTGCTAATTTTCCATACCATTTGCTTGATACTACTAATTGTTTACCATACAAGAAAGATGCACCTGAAATTAATACTAACTCTTTTATAATTAATATAATTAATATCCATATAGGAATGATTCTTTTTATATATAGTGTAAACAATGTTGATATTTGTGTTAATTTATCTGCTAAAGGATCCATTAATTTACCAAAGTCTGAAATAGCATTAAATTTTCTAGCAATATAACCATCTAAAACATCAGAAAGAGATGAAACGGTAAAAAGAACTAATGCTAAAATGTAATTGTTATATGCTATTGATAAAACTATAAAAGGTATAAAAATGAATCTAATAATAGTTAAAATATTAGGAATAATTTTTATAAATTTTTTCATAAATTATGCTCCTTTTATTTTGTATTTTCCAATGTCTATTTAGCTTGAAATGTTAGTTTATCATCTTTTTCATCAATATATATTTTTTGACCATTTTTAAGTTCTGATTTCAAAATCATATCAGAAAGTTCATCTTCAACATATCTTTGAACAGCTCTTCTTAAAGGTCTTGCGCCATATTTTATATCTGTTCCTTTTTTTAGTAAAAAGTCTTTTGCTTCTTTTGAAACATACATTTTAATATCTTTATCATTTAGAACATTTTGAGTATCTTTTAACATTAAATCAACTATTTGTGTTAGTTCATCAGTACTTAAAGAATCAAAAATTACAATTTCATCAATTCTATTTAAAAACTCAGGTCTAAAAGTTTCTTTTAAACTTTCTTCAATTTTATTTTTCATAAATTCAGAAGTACTACCAAAACCAATTGAATTTGTATTTTGATTTGAACCAACATTTGAAGTCATAATAATTATAGTATTTTCAAAGTTTACAGTATTTCCTTGAGAATCAGTAAGTCTTCCGTCATCTAAAACTTGTAGTAAAATATTGAAAACATCATTGTGAGCTTTTTCAATTTCATCTAAAAGTACAATAGAATAAGGGTGTCTTTTTACTTTTTCAGTAAGTTGACCAGCGTCATCATATCCAACATATCCCGGAGGAGCACCTATAAGTTTAGCTGTTGAATTACTTTCCATATATTCTGACATATCTATTCTAATAATAGAATCTTCATTGCCGAAAACTTCATAACATAAAGCCTTTGCAAGTTCTGTTTTACCAACACCAGTTGGACCTACAAATATAAATGATGGTGGTCTTCTAGTGCTTTTTAAACCAGCACGATTTCTTCTAATAGCACGACTTACAGCTGTTATAGCATCATTTTGTCCAATTATTCTTTTATGAAGATTGTCTTCTAGTGAAAGTAATTTTTTAGTTTCTTTCTCAGTAATTTTTTGAACAGGAATTTTTGTCCAGTTCTCAATTACTCTAGCAATATCTTGAATAGTAAGTTCTTTTGGAACCATCTTTGATTCTATGCTATTAATTTGGTCAATCAAATTACATTCTTGAGTTTTAAGCTCAGCAGCTTTTTTATAATCATCAGTAGAATCAGCTTGGGCAGCTTCTTCTTTTTGAGCTTGAACATCAGCTAATTTATTTTTTAAAACTTCTAAATTATATAAATCTTTATTATCTAAGTTAATTCTTGAGCAAGCCTCATCTAAAACATCTATTGCTTTATCTGGTAAAAATCTGTCGTGAATATATTTTTCAGATAAAACAACTAATTTTTCAATAATGTCATTAGAAATCTTAACTTTATGATAATTTTCATAATATTTTTTAATACCTTTTAAAATTTCAATACTGTCAGAAACAGAAGGCTCTTCAATCATTACAGGTTGAAATCTTCTCTCTAGGGCAGTATCTTTCTCAATATATTTTCTATATTCAGTAAGGGTTGTAGTACCAATAAGTTGAATAGTACCATTTGCAAGAGAAGGCTTTAAAATATTTGCAGCATTCATTGAATGGTCAGCATCTCCAGCTCCTATAATATTATGTATTTCATCAATAACTAATATAATATTTCCACTAGATTTACATTCTTCAATAATACTTTTCATTCTTGATTCGAATTGACCTCTAAATTGAGTACCAGCAACAACAGCTGTCATATCAAGAAGATATACTTCTTTATTTAATAATTTAGCAGGAACTTCACCACTTGCTATTTTTAGGGCTAATCCTTGAGCAATTGCAGTTTTACCAACACCAGGTTCACCAATTAAGCAAGGGTTATTTTTAGTACGTCTATTCAAAATTTGAATTATTCTAGAAATTTCTTTATCTCTACCAATAACGTTATCTATTTCAGAATTTCTAGCTTTGTTAGTTAAATTAGTACCATAAGTATCTAAAGCCTTTCTCTTTTTATTATTTGGCTTTGTCTCTGTTTTTACTTTTTATCAGAATGAGATGAACTAGCAGAACTTCCTTTATTTCCTCCAAACATTCCAGAAAAAATAGAACCAAGAGGAATAGCAAATCCCATAGGACCGTTTTTCTTGATCATCATAATCACTATTTTCAAAATTTTCAGAATTTAATTCATCAATATTTAGATTTTCTGATATGTCTTTAAACATCTCATTTAACTGACTATTTAAATTATTAATGTCTTCATTAGAAAATGAAGCATTACCTGAAATATTACTAAGAGGATTAATTCTCTTCTTTTTTGCGCAATCATAACAATAACCAACATTTTCAACTTTTCCGTCTTTATTTGTGGTATTTACAAATATGACTGCTGTATTTTTTTTACAAACTGAACATAACATAATTTAAGTCTCCAATCTATATTATATTGTACTCTAAAATTAGCATTTAGTCAATAAAATTATAATATTACTATAGTAAATAAATGTTAAATTAAAGGCTTGTATAATAAAGCATTTGATGATATAATCAATATAATTCAATGATTTTTAAACTTTTTAATGAACAATAATTGAGAAAGGAATTGAATTATGAATAAATCTATAAGAAATGTAATGTATATTTTAGTTATTGTAATTTGTGTAATAGCAATATTTATAGGAGTTTATGCACAATTTTTCAAAAAAGCAACTGATAATGAAATAGATTATAATATATCAGGAGATAATGGTGCTGAAAATGTTATATCACAAGCAGAAATAAAAGATGCCTTTAAAGATTTATTTACAAACGAATTCTTTAGCTTTGATTATGATGAAACACAACTAAAAAAGATAGATGCGACTAAACCTATTGTATATAGTGGTATAGATAATTTTGAAAAAGAAGAAGAAGAAAAATATGATATAAAGGCAACAATTCCTGTAGTTAATATTTCAAGTGATATTGCAAAAAAATATAATGATACAACAACTAACATATTTGTAAATAAATTAAATAGCATAATGAAAGAAGGAAATGTATATACAATTTGTGATGTTAGCTATACGGCTTATATAAATAATGACGTATTGTCTGTAGCAATTATGGCATCAATAAAAGAAGGAGATAGTGCTCAAAGATTAATCGTTCAAACATATAACTATAATTTAAAAGAAGATAAAGATGTAACAATTGATGATATAATGGATGCAAGAGGATTAGACGCATCAAATGTAAATAAAAAAATACAATCAATTGTAACTAAAGCAGCAGAAGATGCAAAAGGAATGCAAAGTACAGGATACAATGTTTATGAAAGAAACCTAAATAGTGATATGTATGATATTTCATCAGTTAACAATTTTATACAAGGACCAAATGGAGAGTTATATATAATTTATGCTTATGGAAATGAGGCATTTACTTCAGAAATGGACATTATTGAGATTTAGAAAGTTATTATCAAAAAATTAAAATGTATAAATTTTATTATAAAAAAAGACTATAATACTTATAAAAGTAAAAAAATTACCTTAAAAAGGAGTGATAAAAATGACTTATGAATTTGCTAAATATCCTGATGGAACAGTGGGGGTATTTTCTAACATTGGAAAAAAAGAAAACGGAGAAGAATATATTCATATTACTTTTGAAAGACCAACAGAAAAAGGATTTGACACTTATGTAATAGAACTTCCAAGCTATGAAGTTGTTTTAGAAGATGGAAATTATTTAGAAGAAGAAAAGAGAGATTTTTTAGAAATTGTAAAAAACGGAGCATCTTTCTTTTTTAAATATGCAAGATTAGGAGGTTTAGAAATTGCCTAGTATATTTGAAATAAAACGGTTATAAAATTTATTTTTGGACAAACGAAAATGATGAACCAATTCATGTACATATTTCAAAGGGAAATCCTACAGCTGAAGCAACCAAAGTTTGGCTAACACAATCAGGTAATTGTATAGTTTGCCATAATAAAAGTAGAATTCCTGAAAAAGAACTAAATATTATATGTGAAGATATATCATTACATTATTTTCAAATTGTTGAAAAATGGAAAATAATTCATTCAGGAAATATTAAGTTTTATTGTTAAGGAGAGTTCACAATGAACTCTCTTAAATAATTTTATTAATGTTTTTTTATACAAAAAAGCTAAAAAAAGGTATATTTTTCTTGATTTTTTTTATAATATATAGTATAATTAATATTGCGTCTATAAAAAAAGGAGAGTGACATTTATTTTAAACGAAGATTTAATAGACTATAACCTGAAAAAGAAGGTTAACATTTATAAAATAATTACAATAGCAATAATTTTAATTGCAGGTATCATTTTAATAAAATTTAAACCAGCCTATGCAGTTACATTAGGTGAAGAAGAAATAGGATATATAGGAAATCGTACTGAATTTCAAGAAAAAATAGACAATAATATATTAAAACCAAAAGAAGAAAGTATTGCCTTTGTTGCACTTGATAATGTAGAATATAGCTTTGAATTTGTAGATAGAAGTTTGATTGACGAAGAAAAAGTTATAGATAAAGTAAAGGAAAATGCACAAAATATATATCTTGTATATGAAGTGTCAAGTGGAAATGATGAAGATGCAGTATATGTTAATAGTTTAGAAGAAGCTGAAAGCTTAGTAGAAACATTAAAACAAAATTATAGCGAATTAGAAAATGATTTAAAAATAACAACTTTATATTTGGAAAATCAAATTAGTGAAGAATCAATAAGCGAAGCTAAATTGAAAATTTCACAAAGTTTAGACGCAAAATTAGAAGAAAAGAAACAAAAAGATAAAAGAACAGTAAATGGTATATATTTAGCATCATTGCCTATTACAGGAGGAAGAATTTCATCAAGATATGGAAGTGTCGAAAGTGTAAGAGACCACGTACATGGAGGCTTGGATTTAGCAGCAAGTTATGGAACACCAATAATGGCAGTAGCAGATGGTGTAGTCAAAACAGCTGGAAAAACAGGAGGATATGGTAACTTAGTTGTCATAGACCATGGAAATGGTGTAGAAACATATTATGGACATTGTAGTAGTATAAATGTTACTGTAGGAACTGAAGTAAAAGCAGGAGAAACAATTGCAAAAGTTGGTTCAACAGGTAATTCAACAGGAAACCATTTACATTTTGAGATAAGAATAAATGGCTCAAGTGTAAATCCACAAAAATATATTTATTAATAATAAAAAGCGACTATTTTAAGTAGTCGCTTTTTTGAAAATAAAAGGGGATGTATTTTTATACTTAATCAGTAATCAGGAGTAACTTAAATTACTGATTATATTAATATTATAGTAATGAAATTTGTCCATTGTGTGAACCCTAAGTGATATATTTGAAAATAAATCTTAAGGTTGTTCAATAAGAGTTAAAGAAACTTCTTGTTCACTACCATTTCTATTTATAACAATACTAATTGTATCACCAATAGAATGTTTATTTTTAATTTCATTTAAGTCATCCATAGTTTCTACTACTTGGCCATCAGCTTTAATAATAATATCACCAGTTCTTAGACCAGCTCTTTCAGCAGGAGAATATTCTTCTATAGAACGAATATATGCACCTTTTACTAAATTAGAATTTGGATTCTTTTTAATAATTTCATCTGTAATATCACTACCAGTAATTCCTATATAAGGTCTTTTTACCTTGTTATATTGAATAAGGTCTGAATATATTGATTTAGTTGAATTAATTGGAATAGCAAATCCTAATCCTTCAACTCCAGTACCAGAGGCTTTTAAAGTATTGATACCAATAACTTCTCCTTTACTGTTAACAAGTGCACCACCACTATTACCTTCGTTAATAGCAGTATCAGTTTGTATAAGGGTAAATTGTTTTCCATCACTGTCAGTAATTTTTCTATTTAAAGCACTAATAGAACCAGTAGTTACACTACTTTGCATACCTAAAGGATTACCAATAGCCATACACCATTCACCAACTTGAATGCTATCAGAATCTCCAAGAGTAGCAGCAGTAAGGTCATTTTTCTCAATTTTTATAACAGCCAAGTCAGTTTGCTCATCAGTACCGATAACTTTAGCTTCATATTCAGTATCATCATTATATAAAGAAACAGTTATTTTTGTTGCTTCACCAACTGTGTAATATGAACTAGAAGAACTTGATGAACTATTTATAACGTGGTTATTTGTCAAAATATAACCATCTTGACTTATGATAACTCCAGAACCTTCAGCATTAGCAGTTGAAGATACTCTTGAAAAAATACTACTTACAGAATATTCAACTTTAATACCAACAATTGAAGGAAGCACAGTTTGTGCTACATAAACTCCAGTATCAGAATAGCTTGATAAAGATACTAAATCTGTATTTATATTATTATAATTAATATTTGTTCCACTTCCTGCATTACTAGAGCTATTATTAGATTGTATTCCAAGCATATTATCCTTTACATATGGAACGTTAAAACAAACTCCTAAAAGAACTCCTGCTCCTAAAACTCCACTTGCAAATGGAACTAAAACATTTTTTCCAAAACTATAATGATTTTTATCTTTTTTTGGAGACTTAAAATTACTTTCTTGAGATTTTACATTTACAAAATCATTATTTTCACTCATTTTTTTTAAATCCTTTCAATTAAATTTTATAATAATAATATACTACCTATTTGTGAAAGAAATGTGAAGAAGTTGTTACATTTTGGTTACATTTAAAAATAAATTATTGTGTGATATAATAAAAAAATGTGTAAATTACTTGAATGTTAAATAAAAATATTATATAAGTAAATTAATAAATAGAAAGGAGATATATTAGCTCTTATGACTAATATATGTGAAAAGTATGAAAAGCGAAAAAGGGTTAGGAATTATAGGAATAATCTTAATAATTATAATAATAGCAGGATTAATAACAGGAGCAGTTTTTATAATAAATAAAAATATTGATACTGAAAAAAATGACTTAGTAAGGTCAAATATGCTTTTAATTCAAGGAACTTGCGCAAAGTTAAAACAAGAATCCATAAAAGCAAAAAATACTGATATGTATGTGGGTACTAAAATATCAGATATGAATGAAGATGAAATAATAAATAACTTTAAAAGTTTAAATATTGTGCCAGAAGACCAATATGAAAAATATTATTGTTTAAATAATGATAACTTAAAGGTGCTGGCTTTGGATATAGAAAATGAAGAAGGTTCATATTATTTAATAAATTATGATGATAATGAAGTTATAATAACAAAAGGATATCAAGGAAAATATAAGCTATCAGAAATTAGCTAAAATAATAAAAATTTTTATATTAAAAAATAACAATACTGTGAAATTAGATACAAAAAAGGAAGAGTGAAAAAAGCAATGAAAGAAAAAGAAGAAGAAAGATTAAACAATTTAAAAAAATTTGAACAAAATCTTTATAATGAAGGATATAAATTAATATGTGGAATAGATGAGGCAGGACGAGGACCACTTGCAGGACCAGTTGTAGTTGGAGCAGTTGTAATGAAACCAGAATCAAAAATAGAATGGGTAAATGATTCGAAAAAGGTCACAGAAAAAAGAAGAGATATTTTATATGATAAGATAACTGAAGAAGCTATTGCTTGGGGAGTAGGAATTGTTTCAGAAAAAGAAATAGATGAGATAAATATATTAAATGCAACAAAAAAGGGACTTCATATTGCAATAGGAGAAGTTATAGAAAAATTAGGAAAGAAACCAGAAATAATAATTACAGATGCATTAAAAGAAATAGACACTTTTGGAATTCCATATCAATCAATAATAAAGGGAGATGCAACTTGTTATTCAATATCGTGTGCATCAATAATTGCAAAAGTAACAAGGGATAGAATAATGAAGGAGTGGGACGAAGTTTACCCACAATATGGATTTAATTCTCATAAAGGATATGGAACAGCTAAACATATAGAGGCTATAAAAAAATATGGTCCAAGTCCAATACATAGAAAAACATTTATAACACATTTTGTATAAAGATTTAATTGCGAAAATAAACAATGAAAAATAGGAGGAATACTAAATTGAATATACAAGAGATAATTGCTAAAAAAAGAGATAAATTAGAACTTACAAAAGAAGAAATAGAATATTTTGTAAAAGAATATACTAGTGGAAATATTACAGACTATCAAGCTTCAGCACTGGTAATGGCAATATATATAAATGGAATGAATGATAAAGAAATAACAGATTTGACTCTTGCTATGGCAAAATCAGGAGATGTGTTAGACTTATCAGAACTAGGAAAAGTAGTAGATAAGCATAGTACAGGAGGAGTAGGAGACAAAATAACATTGGTATTAATGCCAATAATAGCATCATTAGGAGTGCCAGTTGCAAAAATGTCAGGAAGAGGATTAGGATTTACAGGAGGAACAATAGATAAATTAGAATCAATACCAGGATATAATACATCAATTACAATAGAAGAATTTAAAGAAAATGTAAAAAAGATAAATATAAGCTTGATGGGACAAACACTTAATTTAGCACCAGCAGATAAGAAATTATATGCTTTAAGAGATACTATATCTTGTACAGAAAGTATACCATTAATAGCATCAAGTATTATGAGTAAAAAGATTGCAGCAGGAGCAAATAAAATAGTTATTGATGTTACGTGTGGAAGCGGAGCATTTATGAAAACAGAAGAAGATGCTAAGAGTTTGGCAAAAGTAATGACATCAATAGGAAAATTGGCAGGAAAAGAAACAGTATGTATAATAACACCTATGGATGAACCAGTAGGATATGCAGTAGGAAATACATTAGAAGTAATAGAAACGGTAGATATATTAAAAAATAAGTATATTCCAAAAGATGTAAAAAATATTATAGAAGAATTAGGAGCAAATATGCTTGTTCTTGCAAAAAAAGTACAAAATATAGAAGAAGGAAAAAGATTAATAATAGAAAATATAAAAAACGGAAAAGCTTATGAAAAATTTAAAGAATTAGTGCAAAATCAAGGAGGAGATATTTCATATATAGAAAATACAGATAAATTTGAAAAAGCAAAATATATTGTTCCAATAAAAGCAGAAAAGAAAGGAATCATATCAAAAATAGATGCATATAAAGTAGGAAATCTATCTTGCTATTTAGGTGCAGGAAGACAAACAAAAGAAGATAGCATAAATCCAAGAGTAGGATTTATATTTAATAAAAAAGTAGGAGAAACAGTAGAGGCAGAAGAAATAGTAGGATATATTCATGCAGATGATATGCAAAAAGCAAATGAAGTATTAGAAAATAATATTGTGGAAATAGATTAAATTGATAATTAAAAAATGATGTTAAATAATATATAAATTTTAATTAATGTAAAAACTTAATAAAAATTTATATGCTAAAAATATAGCATAATATCAATATAAAATCAAGAAAATAAAAATTAAAAGTATATAACAAATTAATAAAAAATGAAAAATAAAAATCTTATAAAAAGCTTAAATAAAGCTGATTATAAGATTTTTTACTTTTTTATTAAGTTTTTACCTTAATAAAAATAACATAATATGAAAGTGGAGGATTAAAACAAATGAAATGTAAGGAAATACAAGAACAAGAAAAGTTTAATTTACAACCCGAGTTTGCCACTTAATCGAAAAAAAAATTTGTTTTTTTGCAAGTAAACACTTGCTTTTTTTATTGTTTATTGT
>CANQYG010000017.1 GCA_947628015.1 uncultured Clostridia bacterium | reverse complement strand
TTGAAGATGCAGAAAAGGGAATAGGATTAAGCAAAGGATATACTGATTTAGATGAAATGTGGAAAGATTTAGAGAAATAGGATTGATAAAATTGCTAACAGTAAAATGTCATATACAGCTTTAATATATAAATAATTTTTTTTAAATGTGACAAATCAAGATAATTAAACAGTACAAAGGGGAAACAAATGAGTAAATTAAAAAAAGAAAATCAAATATTAGTAATGCTTGCATTTTTTAGTATATCAGTTGGATTATGGGGAAATTTTAGACAACTTTGGTTAGAAGCTAATAACTTTTCAGTAACTGGTATAAGTAATATAATAAGTATTGGAACATTTATAAGTGTATTAGGAATAATGCTTGTAGGAAAATATATAAAAACAGATAAATTAAAATCCTTTATAACATTTACTTTATTGGTAAAATTTTTTAATATGTTGATGTTGCTAAAATTAAATAATTCATCAAATACTATCTTGATAAATATTTCAATTGCAATAGATGTATTGACAGAATATATAATAATAAGTAGTATATATCCATTAATAACTACAATATTAAAAAACAATACTATATATAGTAAAAGGAAATTAACTGAGTATTTATTTAGAGATGTTGGTGTATTAATAGGCGGAATGTTAATTGGAAAAACAATTATAGGTATTTTTGTAAACTACAATATTTGTTTATTTATATCAATAATTTTTTTAGGAATAGCAATAATAACAAAGGTAAATTTAAGAGTAGAAAAATCAAAAAAAATAAAAAAGGAAAAAGAAAAGCCACTAATCAAGTATATATTAAAAAGTAAAATTCAAGTTATATATATAATTTATACTTTTATTGGTAATATAGCAATGTCAACTGCTTTAGGATTGAAAATGTTAACTTTTACAAATTATTTAGGATTTTCAGTTAGCAATGCTACAAACTACTTATTAATAATAGGATTAATAGCAGATTTGATTGGTATATTGGCATTAAAATATTTAACACCAAAAAATGACTATGTAACAATAACAATAAAATTTGGAATAAGATTTATAGTATATATAATAGCATTTTTATCTAATAATGTATTAATAACATTAATAGCAATAACTTGGTCATTATTAATATCTACAGCATATGAAAATATCTGTGATGGGTACTATATTAATAGAGTTGAAAACGAATATCAATTGAGATATACGAATTTTAGATACATAATAAAATTTTTAGGAGAATCTGTTGGTGTATTCTTATGTGGAATAATGTATGAAATTGGACTAAAGTATATGTTTGGACTGTCAGCAATGTTTATGATTTTACAAATAGGATTAGCTTATTATCTAATTAATTTAAGACAAAAAGAAAAAGGAAATTATATGTAATAATTTCCTTTTCTACATTGTTACTTGATTATGATACTTCAATTGTTAAAATTCTCTGTATTTCATATTCATAACAAACAAATTCTCCATCAATACGGCTAGTTCTGCAAGAAAAGTTATAACCACGAAAATAAAATTTGGTTAAATGTGAATAATTATGACAGAACGACCTTTTTCCTAATATTGATATTGCAGGAGAAGAGGCATATCCTTCATGCAATGTATACCACTGACTTACCCAATGATCAGTCGGGTAGTTATGATGAAAACATACATTATCATAGCAATCATTTGTTTTAAATTCGTTTAAAATATCATTGCAAATTATGATTTGTGTATGTACATTTGCACTAAGTTCTTCTGCAACAAGTTTAAAAATATTGCCAGCTTCTTTTAATGGTAAATACCGCTCTTCAAGTATCATATAAAGTCCTCCTTTTAATATTTATTAAGATTGTTTATTTGTTACGTATGTCAACTCCAAAAGGAGATTATAAAGGTTAAATCTAGTAAAATACCAGAAATTAAAAAAATCATATCATAAATTTATGTAAATTACAATACTATTTAACAGAAAAAATCTCAATTAACATGATATTTAGTAAGATTTCAAGGCTTTATTTTTATATATTTTTGTGATAAAATTTGTAAAATGATATAAAAAAGTGTAAGAGGAAAAAAATGGAATATTATGAAAATCTAAATAAAGTAATAGATGAAATAGAAAATAATTTAACAGAAAAGATAGACTACAAAAATCTCGCTAAAATTGTAGGAACATCAAGTTATACTTTACAAAGAATATTTGTTTTTTTAACAGGGATTACATTAACAGAATATATAAAGAAAAGAAGATTGAGTAAGGCAGCAGAAGAAATTATTTCTACAGATATAAAAATAATTGATGTGGCTTTAAAATATCAATATGATTCTCCAATTTCATTTTCAAATTCATTTAAAAAAATGCATGGAATTAGTCCGCAGAATTTAAGAAAAAACAATTTACCTTTAAAGTTTTTTTCTAAAATTGAATTCAAGCCTATAATAGATACTATAGAAGAACTAGAATTTAGAATAATGAATTTAAATAAACAAAGACTATATGGAATAACTACAGGAGTAATAAAAGATACTGATAATGAAGCAATAAGGAATTTATTTGATAAGTCAAGAAAGGAAAAAATATTAGATTTTATAATAAATAATAGTAATGAAAAAGAATTATATTATGGAGCAAGTATATATGTATTTGACAATGATTTTACCGATAAAATTCAATATTATATATTAGGAAAAAATCCTAGAGATGACTTTGTAAGTATTGAAATTCCAAAAGCAACATGGGCGTGTTTTAAACTTAAAAATAAAAAGCAAGATGATATTTTAAAATTATATGATACAATTTATACTAAATGGCTACCATCTTCAAAATATACTGAAATATTAAACTATCCACAATTAGAAATTTATTACAAAGATTATTGTGAAATATGTATTCCTATAAAATAAGTTAATAAAAATGAAACCAAAAAAGTTAACAAAAATATCTCCTATAAATATATAATAAAATTGTATATTTATATGGAGGTATTTTATTTTGAATATATTTGATTTTGATAATAAAATTTATGAATCTAGAAAACTAAAGCAAGGAGAAAATGTAGATTTCAAATTAGAAACTATAGAGCAACAAGAATTACTAAAAATGGAGATTGATAATAAAAATAATTTTAGCAAAATAAATAAAGAAATAAAATTTTAGGTAAATATATGAATAAAAATATAGTTAATATCGCACTTAAGGATACAAAAATATATTTATTTGTATTAGTCATATTAAGTGCAGGAATTTCATATTCAACATTTCTGATAGCAATGAATGTAAAGTATGCAATTGATGGAGTTTTATTTAACAATTACAATTATGTACCTGAATATTTAAAAATAATTTTTAATAATAATTGTTTACATGATTTATTGATTATTGCAGTCATAGTAATAATCTTGAATTTAGTAGAAAAATTGTTAAACTATTTCAGAGACAGAGTAACAACAAGGTTCAAATTAAAAATTAATATAAATTTAAAAGATGCTTTATTTAAACATATGCTAAATTTAGAATATGAAAGTTACAATTCTTATGATAAGAATGAATTAATTCAAAGAATAAATGAAGATGCAGATGTATATTCAAACTTTTTCTATAATCAATTTAATGTGATTTTAGATATAATTTTTTTGAGTATATTTATTATTAGTGAGGGAATAACACTCAATTTATCAATTGCAATATACATTTTCATTAGTATAGTTATAATGATATTATTTTCATTATGGTATTTCAAAAAATTAGGCATAAGCATAGATAATATGATTAATAAAAGAAAAAATCTACTAAAAGAAACAATTAATAATATAAGTAATTTTAGATTTATCCGAATGTTAAATAAACAAGAGGAGGAAAAGAAGAAGTATAAGAGACTGAATGATGATTCATGCAAGGAAGAAATTAGATTTATAAAATTAGTGTTATTTTATGATATTATTCTTGAACATATAGCATATTTAAAGACACCAATTATATATATGATAGGCGGTATTGCTATTATAAAACGGAAAAATGGCTATGGGATCTTTAGTAGCATTAAATAGCCTTGCTGAAAAGATTTTTGACTGTATTTATACTTTTGGTGACAATTTAGATACTATTGATGATTTTCAAGTAGTTAATAAGAGAATAAAAAAATTATTACAATTAAAAGAAGAAAGAAAAGATAACTATTTGTATGATTTGAATGGTAATATAATATTTAGTAATGTTTCTATATATGCAAGTGATAAAGTTATTTTAAAGAATATTAATTTTATAATAAATAAAGGTGATAATGTTGCAATTATAGGTGGTAATGGAAGTGGAAAAAGTATATTAGCTAAAACTATTTTAGGTTTTTATAAATATGATGGCAATATTTATATAAACAACCATAATATAAAGAGAATGAATAAAGAAGATATTAGAAAATATGTTGAATTAATTTTAGGTGAAACATATATGTTTTCTGGGAGCATATTTGAAAATATCAAACTTGACAATGAGATTGATGAAGATATATTAGAAAAAACAGTGAAAAATTGTGATATTGAAGAAGATATTGATAAATTTAAAAATGGATATAATACATTAATTGGAGATAAAGGAGCAAAATTATCAGGAGGGCAGAAACAAAGAATAGCCTTAGTAAGAAGTTTAGTAAGTAATAAACCAATCCTTATATTAGACGAAGCTTTGAACAAATTAGATAATAAGACAAGAGGCAATATATTAACAAATTTAAAGAAATATTATAAAGATAAAACTATAATATTGATTAGCAATAACTTAGAAGTAATAAATTATGCAGATACTATTATTTATATAGATGGGAAAACAACTATTTCAGGTTCACATGAAGAATTGATGGCTAGAAATATAAATTATAAGAGATTAATAGAAATAAATAAAAATTTAATATAGGGAGTAAAATGAAAAATAAAATTAAACAAATAATAGAAATGTATAAAATATCTGGATATCACAAACAGTTTATAATTTTATTTATAATTATAGTAGGCACAGCATTAATAGATATAAATGTTATTCCATATATAACGAGACAAATTATAGATGTAGATATTCCACAACAAAATATAAAAGGGCTTATAATATTTGGCTTTATTTATATTATATTTTTAATAATATCTTGCTATTTAACTTTAAAACATTGTGACATGAGATCTATTCTAGAAAGAAAAATTCAAAAAGATTTAAGAGAAAAAGTTTTTAACAAAATGCAGTCAATTAAAACAAAATTTTATGATGAAAATGATATAGGAGTAATCTTACAATTCTTACAAGGAGATGTTAATCAATCAGGAAAAATGTTTGCAGATATAGTTACTGAAATGGTCTTTATGGGATTAATCAGATTTACTATATATGGAGTATTTCTTATGTTTGTTGACTTGAAGATAACATTAGCTATTCTTTCATTATATGTAGTAGGGTATTTGATTACAATTTATTTTAATAAGAAAACAATAAATCTAATAAATAAGATAAGACAAGTAAATATAGACATCTATAGTAAGGTAACTGAAGGAGTACAGGGGTTTATAACTATCAAGATTTTAAATATTATACAAAAGAAAGAGAAAGAATTAGAAGAATTATTAAATGAATATGAAATAGCTAATAATAAATTAGAAAAAAATATATCTATATATAATAATTTATTTGCTTTTATAGTGTCATTATCTACAGCAATTATAATTTATTTTGCAGGGATAAAAGTAATAAATGGTTCGATGGCATATGTTGAAATTATACTTTTGATGGAATTTAGTGGATCTTTAGACTTTGAATTCAAATGGTTTATAACGCATTTAACTGATTTTAATAAATCATTTATATCTTTTTCAAAGATTTTAAAATTCCTGAAGCTGGAAGATACTGAAAATATAGACGATGGAGAAAATTTAGAACAGATAAACTGTATTGAATTCTCAAATGTATATTTTTCATATACAGGTAATGAAAAAAATATTAAAAATTTAAGTTTTACATTAAAACAAAATGAAAAAATTGCATTAGTTGGCAGAACTGGATGTGGAAAAACAACTGTTATAAATCTACTTTGTAGGTTTTATGAACCATTAAAGGGAAAAATAAAAATCAATGGTAAAGATTATAAAAAATATTCTATTTCATCACTTAGAAAGAAAATAGGATATATAATGCAAGACACATATATAATTGATGGAACAATATTAGACAATATAAAATACGTTAATAAGGATATTACAGATGAAGAAATTATGAACATTTTTAAAAAATTGAATTTACATGAAAAAATATTAAATTTAAAGGATGGCTATAACACAAATTTAAGTATCAATCCTGATATATTATCAACAGGAGAAAAACAGATTATTAATTTTGCTAGAGTAATGGCTACTAATTGTGATGTTATTATCTTAGACGAAGTTACATCAAATTTGAGTTATGAAACAGAACTATTAGTTAATAATGCAATAAAAGAAGTCACAAAAGGTAAGATGGTAATTATAATAGCACATAGGTTAACAACAATAAAAGATTGTGATGAGATATTGCTTATGAAAAATGGAAAAATAATTGAAGAAGGAAATCATAACGAACTTATGATTAAAAAAGGAAAATATTACGAATTAGTAAATAGCTAAAATAGAATAAGATTTGAATTAAAAAGATAAATCAAATCTTATTTTTATTTGTTAAAATCAAGAGAAAATTATATAAAATGCAAATAAATGAAAAACATTGTAATAATTAATATTTTATGATAACATCATATTAAAATTAAGATTTGGAAAAGATGAAAGATGAAAAAAAGTTTTTTTAATAGAACGCTAAAAGGTACAAAAGGTTTTATAATTTTAATACTGATATTAAGTGCAATATATTCAAAATTAATAGTATATATACCTATGTTTATACAATATGCACTTGATGGTGTAATAATGGAAGATGAAAATGTAATTCCAAGTATAATACGAAACTTATTTTATACAGATGACAAAATTTCAAAAATAATAGTTCTTGCTTTAGTATTAATAATGTTAAATATATTAATTTTTATTGTAAATTATATCAAAAGCAAAATTAATACTAAATTTAATTTGAGAATAAACAGGAATGTAAAAGAATTAATTTTAGAGCACATACCTAAAATAGAATATATGCAATTTAGTAATATAGATAAGTCAAATGTTATACAAAGAGTAAATAACGACGCTACTACGTATTCTGAATTCTTTAATTCACAAATAAATCTATTTTTTGATACGATATTTATTATTATATTTGCAGTCGCACAGACTTTAAAACTAAATAGTACGGTTGGATTATTTATAGCAATAATTTGTGTATTAATACTTATTTTGTCAATATGGTACTTTAAATCTTCAAAGCAATTAGTAGAAGATATTGTGGAAAGTAATAGAGAAGTAATAAATAAATCTACAATAGAAATAGAAGAATCTAAAATGCTAAAGATATTTAACAGAAGAGATAAAGAAATAGAAGATTTCAAAAAAATGAATAGTGAATATAAGAAAAAAGAAATAAAGCTTGAAAAGAAGAAAGTAATATATGGAATAGGCACGCATACACTAAGAAATTTTAAAGAACCGTTTATATTATTATGGGGTGGAATACTTGTTGTACAAGGAAAAATGACACTTGCTACTATATCAATTTTACTTACTTATGCAACTAAAATCTTTGATTATTTATATGAGTCAGTTAAGAAGTTAGAGTCTGTTAATGAGTTTATAGTTGCGTATAAAAAATTATCTAAATTAATGAAACTAGATGAAGATATAGAAAAAAATCAGGATGTAAAATTAGATGGAGATATTACATTTAAAAATGTAACTATAAAATTAAATGATAATACCATATTAGAAAACTTGAATTTTATTATTAATAAAAATGAAAATGTTGCAATTATAGGAGATAATGGTTCAGGAAAAACTGTAATTTCAAAAACTTTAATTGGTTTTTATGACTATACAGGAGATATATACATTGGAAAAAATAATATAAAAAATGTTAGTAAGAAAAGTTTAAGAGATTATATAGGAGTTGTTCTTCAAGATACATATTTATTTACAGATACAATAGAAAACAATATTAATATAACTAATAAATTTATAAAAGCCAAAGACGTAATAAATGCTTGTAAATTGGCAGATATTTATGAAGATATAAAATGTTTCAATGAAACAATAGACTATATGATAGGAAAAGGTGGAAATAACATTTCTGGTGGACAAAAACAGAGACTTGCAATAGCAAGGACTTTGATAAAACAAACTAGTTTTATTGTCTTTGATGATTCATTATCAAAACTAGATACAAAAACGAAAATGAATATATTAAATAATATTATAAATTTGAAGATAGGTGCAATTATAATATCACATGATGTAGAAATAGTAAAAAAATGTGATAAGGTACTATTTATAAACAACAAAACTATTGAAGTAGGAAAGCACGAAGAACTAATGAATTCAAATAAAGTGTACAAAGAAATTATAGAAGTGAGTCAAAATAAAATATTAGAAGATGAGGAATATTAAATAATGTTAAAAGAAATTATTAATACTTACAAAAAACAAGCATTAAAAGTAGCTATTCGGTTGGTTTATAACAAGTATAATGGTAGTAGTTTTTATTGCATTTACAATTGTTATGATAGAGTATGCAGTGCCAAGTAAAAATATTAAAATGATAATTGTAATAGGATTAATTTATTTTGGAATTAACATTTTACGTTCCATAGCAACATTTTATGAAGATTTTAATGATGTGGGATTTCAAAAGGAGTTAGAAGCAGATTATAGAGAAAAGATTTATATAAAACTCCAGAAAACAACACAAAGTGAAATAGATAAAATGAGAGTTGGAGAAATACTAGAAAATATAATAAATGATACAAAAGAATTTGCAAAATGGTATGGTACTGGTATATGTAGATCCTACTTGGCAGGAATTGTAAGATTAGTTGGAACATTATTAGTACTTATGTACTTGAATGTACCTATAGTTACAATAGCATTTTTTATTTATTTAATTGGATTTTTTGTAGCACATAAATTTAATAAAAAATCAATTGAATATACAAATTTAAAAAGAGAAACAAATGCTAAAATTTTAAATTGGTCAAACGAGCAAGTTCAAGGGTATAGTACTATAAAGTCATTAGAAGTTGAAAAAGAAAGAATGTCACAACTGAAGAGCCTACTTAAAAAATATGAAAATGCTACAGATAAACTAGAAAAGAATATAAGGATATATACTTGTATATATGATTTTATTGTATCATTTGTTGGTGTTATAAATATATTGCTAGGCTCAATTGGAGTTGAACAAGGTGTGATTACTTATGGTGCTATTATAATTCTTTCAAGATATATATCTTCGCCAGAAACATATGCAAAATGGATAATAGACGGCTTTCAGATTAGAAATGTTGGGAAAATTTCGTATGAAAGAATAATGGATATTTTACAAAAAGAAGAAGAAGATATAAATACTGGAATAGAATTAAAAAATGTTAATAGTATGCAATTTGAAAATATCAGTTTTTCATATAATGGAAAAAATAATATCTTAGATGATATATCATTTAATGTTGATAAAAATCAAACAGTTGCATTAATAGGAAGAACCGGAAGCGGAAAGACAAGCTTAGTAAATTTAATTTGTAGATTTTATGATTTAACAGAAGGCACAATTAAAATAAATGGGAGAGATTATAAAGAATATAGTATAAAGAGTTTAAGAGAAAAAATTGGCTATATAATGCAAAAGGTTGTAATATTTAATGGAACAATTTTAGAAAATATAAATTATGCAAATAAAGATATTTCAAAAGATGAAATTATAGAAATATGTAAAAAATTAAATTTACATGATAAAATAATGTCCTTGAAAGAAGGATATGAAACGGAAATTACAAGTGACACTGATATATTTTCAACTGGAGAAAAACAACTTTTAAACTTTACTAGAGTAATGGTTGAAAACCCAGAAATTGTGATATTTGATGAAGCAACAGCATCTCTATCATATAAATCTGAAATGATGGTAAGAAAGGCAATAGAAGAAGTAACAAAAGGGAAGATAAGTTTTATTATAGCACATAGATTATCTACTATAAAAAAATGTGATAAAATTTTATTTATGAAAGATGGAAAAATAATAGAACAAGGAAATCATCAAGAACTTGTTAGTAATAAGGGAGAATATTACGAACTAATTAATATGTAGAAATGGAGAAAAAATGCATAGATTAATCTTAGAGCAATTTAAAAAATATAAAAAAGAATATGTAATATTTTTGGTATTATATTTAATAAATGTAATTTTGTCTTTATTAGAACCTGTAATATTTGGAAAAATACTTGATCTAATAATAATTAATTCAGGAAAGATAAACCTTGAGATAAAGAAAAATATATTATTTTTAGTTATAACCTTGATATTTCAATATATTACAAATTTTATATTTAGAAGAATCCTGTTTCCTACTAGTAAAAAAATAAAACAAGGAATTTTAAACAGTATATTAGAAAAATTAGAAAAAGCAAAAACAGATTTTTTTGAAAAAACAGACAAAGGAAAATTTATATCATATATAATAAATGATATTTCGGAAATATGGTCAATAATGAGCCATGGGGCAATTGAAATAGTAAGGGTAATATCATATACTGTAGTTGGCTTTATTATTAGTGTGAAATACGTTAATTTAACACTTTCAATAGCTGTATTTATAACTTTTCCAATGTTTATATATTTTATACTAAGGCAAAATGCGAAGGCTCAAAAGTTTTTGTATGAGAAAAAAGAAGAAGAATCAAAACTTTCAAAAAGTCTAAATGATAGTTTTTGTGGATTTAGTGTGATAAAATCTTATGTTACAGAAGAAGAAACGCTAAAGAAATTTAATGAAATAAATGGAAATTTGAGAGATAAAAATATTGAATATAATAAGATAAAATCAAATATGAATTCGATTGTAATATTTTTTCAAGGACTTGGGTTTTCTATTGCTTGCATGTTGGGATTATATTTAGTAGTAAACGGTACAATTACTATTGGTTCATTTATTGCATTTAATTCAATAATCCAAAAAGTCATGAAAGACTATTTATATGCTGGAAATCTAGTTGAAAAATTTAATATATTAAAAATAATATATAAAAGAATAGAATTTTTATATAATATAAACACAAATGATGATGGAAAAATTAATATGCCTGAAAACTCTGATATAAGGATAACAAATTTGAATTTCAAATTTAACGGACAAAAGGATAATATATTAGAAAATATAAACATAGATATACCATCTGGTAGTTTTATAGGAATATTGGGAAAAACAGGCACTGGAAAGACGACGCTAGCTAATATTCTCGCAAAATTTTATGAAATTCCAAATGGAAAGATATTTTTTAATAATGTAGATATAAATGATATTAACAGAAAATCATTTTATGACAAATTTACCTATGTTATGCAAGATGATTATATTTACGACAATACAATAAAGCATAATATAGAATTATATAAAAATTACAGTGAAGAAGAAATAAAAAATGCAACTGAAAAAGCTGAATTATTAAATACAATTGAAGAATTAGATAAAAAATACGATACTTTGATAGGTGATAATGGAATTAAACTTTCAGGAGGACAAAAACAAAGATTAATCTTGTCAAGAAATTTAATAACAGATCCTAATATACTAATAATAGATAACGGCTTTACAGGTTTAGATATAGAAACACGAAAAAAAGTAATAAATAATTTAAGTATAAAAAATAATAAAACAACATTAATAATAATTTCAAGTATGCTTGAAGATTTAAAAAATGCAGATAAAATATATAAATTAGATAATAAAACATTGGTAGAAATGGACATGGAAGAGGGGATATTATGATTAATATAAAAAATATTATATATAAGTATAGATATAAGTTTTTGCTTGTCATAATATTGATGATAATAACATCATTAATAAATACACTACTTCCATACATAATAAAACAAGCAATTGCTTTAGCTGAAAATATAACATCATTTGATGAAATATCAAGCAAAATGTTAGCAATAGTTGGTATATATATGTTTCTTTCTGTAGTTTGTGCTATCCTTGAATATATAAAAAATGTATGTTTAGCTAAAAACACACAAAAATTAACATATCAAATTAGAGAAGAAGCATATAAAAAAGTAATTAATTTTAATATGGATACATTTTCAAATATGCATATATCTACATTAATAACAAGAATGACAGCAGACATAAATAATATAGGAGATTTTATAGGTAGGATATTACCTATGTTTGTAAGTTCGGGTATATTTTTAATAGTAGTTCTTGTTGTAATGTGTTTTATAAATATTTACTTTGCTTTAGTAATGATTTTATGCAGTCTTGTTCTTGTTATTATAGTTTTCAATTTAGGTAAAAAAATGGAATATTATAATAGAAAAGATATTGAAAATATAGAAAAACTTAACAATTATTTTGGAGAAACATTTTCAGGAATAAATACAATAAACCTCTTTAACATTCAAAAAGAAAGAAAAGAGGAACTAGATAAGTATAATAAAGAAGAAACAGAGATATCAAAAAGATATTTTACAATTCAAAGTATCCTTAATCCAGTAGAATCTATAACAAAATATTTGATAATAGCGATTGTAATATACTTATGTATTCAAGGAAAAGTAGCTGGAATTGATGTAGGAATTATTTATATTGTTGTAAGTTATATTGATAAGTTTTTTGAACCATTAGCTCATATTTTATATCATTATGAATATCTACAACAAGGAAAAGTTTCAATGAAAAGGATAAATGAATTACTAGAAAAAAATGAAAATATGGAAAATATATATCAAGGAGAAAGTGCAGAAAGATTAGAAGGAAATATAAGATTTAAAAATGTTAATTTTTCATATATAGAAGGAAAACCAGTGCTAGAAGATGTAACTTTTTCTATTAATAAAAGTGAAAAAGTTGCATTAATAGGGGAAACAGGTGCAGGAAAAACAACAATTATTAATTTAATTTTAGGATTTTATAAAATAAATTCTGGAAATATATTATTTGATGGGAAAAATATGGATGACTTATCATTAGAAAGTATAAGGAAAAATGTGTCATTTATTCAGCAAAACCCTTATGTTTTTGATGATACTATAAAAAGAAATATTATAATAAATGATAATAATAAAATTTCAGATGAAAAGATAATTGAAATATTAAAACAAGTAGGATTATATGATAAAGTTATGAACTTTAAAAATGGTATGTATGAAAAAGTAAAAGAAAATTTGTTTTCAAAAGGTGAAAAACAATTGCTTGCGTTTGCTCGTGCGATAGCAAAAGAAACAAGTATATATATTTTTGATGAACCAACATCTAATATTGATATTGAAAGTGAAAAACAACTAAAGAGAGTTATAGATAATTTGTCAAAGGACTCAACTATTATAATTATAGCACATAGACCAGCAACAATTGAAAATGTTGATAAAATTTTAAAAGTTAAAGATGGAAAAGTAGAAATAATTAATCAGTAAATTATGAGGGAGTATTTGGAAAAAGAAAGCACATATGTAATTTATACAGATTCAAGTTTCGATGATTTTACCCAAATAGGAACTTATGCAATAATAGTAGTGCAAGAAAAAAAGTTTTAAAAGGACAGACTTCATAAAGGCAAAAGATTTATTTATAAAAAACTCCATATATATTGGTTATGAATATATATGGAGTAAAATTATTATAGTATTATTTGTTTACGTTTACGCCTACGTTTTCTTAATTGTAATCCATAGCCTTTTTTTAATGAATATTCGTTAAGAGAACCTATTGCATTTTGAGTATCTGGACATTTTAAATTCATAGCTGGAAAAGTATCTATAATTCTTTTAGACATAATATTTTATCCTTCCACTAATAAGTATGAATTTTATGCATAACCCATAAAATTCGATAAATATACACTAGTTACATCTTAAATTATATATTAATTTATAAGAAAAGTAAATAAAAAAATCAAGAAATCTTTGAAAATATTGACTTTTTTAAATAAAAAAGAGTATTATGAATATAATAGTAGTAGATATTTAATATCTACTATAATTAAAATGTGAACCGCAACCCTGCTTGCGAGATATAAATGTGCAGGTGATAAAATGTTAATTATAGTAAAATGTGGGGTCTAAAAAGTTAGATCCCATATTTTCATAAAAAGGAGAAAAATTGATTGAAAAAAATATATAAATATACTAAAATAAATATCAAAATATACTTTTAGATTAATATACAGCAATAAAGGAGCTAATAAAATATGATAATCGATGTAATAGATTTAGAATTTAACAAACTTGATTTTAATAGAAGTTACGATTCTGCTAGGTATAGAAGAGGGAGAGAAATATATGATAATGGGCTAGTTGAAGTACAAAGTGTTAATAAAATCGATGAAAAAAGTTATTATATAGATGCATTGGTCGAAGGAAACTATGATAATTATACTACACATTTAGAGATATATAGAAATATAATTAATAAAAGTACATGTACATGTGAGGATTATCATAAAGGAAATTTGTGTAAACATTTAATTGCTACATCTATGGAAGTAATAAAACCACATTATGCTAGTACATCAGCAGGAAAAATAAAACTCAGAAAAGAGAAAATAGAAGAAGAAAGAATAAGACAAGAGAAAATAAAAAAGAGAAGAGAAGAAGAGAGAAAAAGAAGAGAATATCAAGATAAATACCATAATGGACTTCATATGATAAATCTATATAAGATTAATGATAGATTAATAGAAAATTCAGATAAATTTGATTTATTTGAATTATATAATCAAACTAAAATAGAAAAAAATATAAAATCATCAGAACTTGCAACTAATATAAAATTAGAGTTTATATTAGAAGTACATGATAAAGAAACATTGGCCATAACCTTTAAAATAGGTGAAAGTCGTATGTATAGTTTAAATAGTATTACCAACTTATATGAGGCATATAAAAATGAAACAGAAATATATTATGGAAAACAACTAAGATTTATTCCTAAAAGAGAAAACTTTAGTGAAGATTCGAGGTGGCTATTTGACTATATTATTAAATATGCTGAAATGTTTGAATATTATGAGAGAATAGAAAAATATGGGTTTCCAACAGGAATAGGAAAAGAGTTATATATCAAGGGCAGCAAAATAGATGAATTTTTTAATATTCTTCCAAATCCAAATGTATTATTTAATTGTTATGCTAATAGAGGTAATGAATTATGCAATGTCACAGACGAAGAATTGAAAATAACATGTAGCATTCAAAAAGAAAAAATAACAACATATAATTTCTTTTATTTTGATAGTGAAAATATATCAGAAGAATATGTGTTAAGATTAAATATTACTAATTATCTTGTATTTTATTCAGATAAAAATATATATATTTTATTTAATAAAAAAATATATAGAAAAGATAAGGATATTAATCTTGTTAGATTGTTTGAAATATTAAAAAATGATGATTATGTACTTATACCACAAGATAAATTAAATGATTTTACAAGATTTGTTATTCCAAAATTACAAATAAAAACTGACGATTTGCCTGAAGAAATTGCAAAAGAAGTAAATATTGTAAGTGAATTAGCATCGAAAGTTTTATTAGATGTTGATGACCAAGGTAACATTATTCTAGAACTAAAATTTTGTTATAATGATTATGAATTTAATATATTAGAAGATAGTTATAAAACGTATGTTAAAGTAAATAAGATTGCTAGAAATATACCAGCTGAAAAAGAAATAATTAAAAGAATATTTATGGATGGCTTTGAGCTTTTGGATGGAAAAAAACAATTTATTATGAGAAATACAGATGATATCTATGAATTTTTGCTACATAAAATAGAAGGATATATGAATGATTTTGAAGTTTTAGCAACAGATAAATTTAAAAATAAGCAAATAAAATATCCTAAAATTTCAAATATAGGAGTAAAAATAGATAATGGACTATTAGAATTAGATATTTCAAAAATAAATATAGATATAAGTGAAATAAAGGATATTTTAAAAAATTATAGTATCAAGAAAAAATATTATAAATTAAAAAGTGGAGACTTTCTTAATTTAGCTAACAATGAAGACTTAAATTTGTTAGAAGAACTATCAGAAACACTTGACATAGACTATAATAAAACTAAAAACGGAATAATTAATTTACCAATAAATAGAAGCTTGTATTTGGAAAAATTAATAGATTCTAAAGAACAGATTAGAGTATCAAAAAATGAAAAATTTACAGAATTAATAGATAATATAGAAAATTCTGAAATTACAAATGACATTGAAATAGATAAGAATTTTGAAAATAAGCTAAGAGATTATCAAAAAGTAGGATATAGATGGCTAAAGAATTTAGAAAAATATAAATTTGGTGGAATTTTAGCAGATGATATGGGCTTAGGAAAAACTTTACAAATTATAGCTTTATTAAATGCTGATTTAAAGCTAAAAAATAAAAAAACATCTATAGTAGTATGTCCAAGTACATTAGTTCTTAATTGGAAGGCAGAAGTTGAAAAATGGTGTGATTCAATAAAAGTATTAATTATTAATGGAACAGCAGAAGAAAGAAATAAAAAATTACAAAATTATCAAGATTATGATTTAATTATCACATCATATGATTTGCTAAAAAGAGATGTTGAAAATTATGAAGATAAGAATTTTAAATATATAATAGCAGATGAAGCACAATATATAAAAAATTCATTAACGCAAAATGCAACATCACTTAAAACATTAAAAGGAGAAGTAAAATTTGCATTAACAGGTACTCCAATAGAAAATTCAGTAGCAGAATTATGGTCAATATTTGATTTTATAATGCCAGGGTATTTATATAATTACAACAAATTCAAGAAAAAATTTGAAGAACCAATATTAAAAAATGAAGATAAAGAAGCATTAAATAAACTCAAGAAATTAATTAGTCCATTTGTTTTAAGAAGAATAAAAAAGGATGTTTTAACAGAATTACCAGAGAAAAACATAACAATAATGAAAAACGAAATGGAAAAAGAACAAGAAAAAATATATTTATCATATTTAGCTCAAACTAGAAAAGA
>CANQYG010000016.1 GCA_947628015.1 uncultured Clostridia bacterium | reverse complement strand
TGTTTACTTAATGATAATTTGTTATTGGAAGTTATTAGAAATATTACAAATTTGTAATATTCGATGAAATTACCCTGGTTGAAATGATACTGAATACTGACACTGTAATAGATAAAATTTGACAATAATATTTTTTAACAATGGTAATATGAGGCACAATAAAAAAGCATCTTTTTCAAGATGCTTTTACTAAAATACATTTTATTTTAAAGTAGTTCTTTTATAATTTACAAAACTGAAAACTGAAATTACAATTGCTATAGCAATTAAGCTTCCAGATATAATTGATGTATTTGATCCAGTTTGAGGAATTTCCTTTTTAGCAGGAACATCTAAATTTACGATAGGGCATCTATCATCTTTTACTTGGTCTCCATCTTCACCATTTTCTTTATAATCTATTGTGATATTTTCGTTAGTAGGTAAGTTAACTCCAACTATATCACTTGAGAAAGTTTCTTTTAATGATAATCTATAAGTAAATGTTGCTTCTTCACCAGGTTTTAGTTCTGAAATTGTCCAAGTAATTGAATTATCATTTTTATTAACTTCTGCAGTTACATTTCCTATTTCAGGTTTTGTTAAATATGCAAAATCAAAATTATCTATAATGTTTTGTGGGAAATAATCCTTTATTACTATATCCGTAAGAGCATATTGGTTAGTAGGGATTAAATCTTCATATATTTGATTTGTAACAGTATTTATAACTTCATTATCATCAATGTAATATACTGGTCCTGCAGTAGGAGAAGTTTCTGTTCCAAAAACATAATTTGCAACATCTTTATATGTTTTAAATGTAGCATCTTCATCTCTACCTGTTAAAACAATTTCTCTTTCAGAAATATTTATTAACATAGATATTACATTTATTCCTTTTTCTTGTAAGCTAACTAATTTAGCTTTTGTTGGGTCAGCAGATGCTTCTGTATAAAAGTCTATTGTAACACCTTTTGCTGTATTTGGTACAGCATCTGTTAATACTACTATATATTTATTTGCATCATCATTAGTAGATGTAGCTAATAATTCTTCAGCTTTTTCTAATCCAATTTCAACATCAGTTCTTGGTCCTAATACATCTTCTCTTACAGAAGAAATAGCACTTGCAAGGACATCTTCATCATTTGTTAAGCTTTCTGTAACTATTTTAGCATCATCATCAGTTCCTTCTTTATTAACATCTGTACTAGTAGCAAACTCAACTAAGCCAATTTTTATATCTTTATTGCTATCTAATAATTTTTCAATTAGAGCTTCAGTTGCGTCTAGTACTAAATCTTTTCTTGACATTTCTCTGCCATTTACACTTACTTGGTTTGTTGACATACTGTTTGATGTATCAACTAATAAAACTACTTCACCAGCTTTATCTTCAGCAACTTCTTGATTATTTCTTGCTGTTAAACTAATATCAATTGTTTTATTTGTTGTATCAATTTGAACCATCTTTTTTTCAAATTCACCATATTTACCAAAAGTTGTTGTAACTTTATTATCTTCTACTAAAGACATAGTTGCATCACCTTTTGCAACAGGATTTGCAGCAAAACATACGCTTGATATTAAAAGTAAAATTATTAATAAAGACGTAATTTTAAAATATTTTTTCATTTATTTCTCCTTTTATATTAGATATTTATAATTATTATTTACAAAAAGCACAAAAATATCTAAAAAATTTAATTTATAACAAAATTATACCATAAAAATTTTTATTATTCAACAATTTTTGGAAAATATTATAGTTAAATGAAGAAAAAAATCAATTTTTTAAAGTAATAAAATAGTTAATTTTTGACTGTTTACGTAAAATATGATATAATTTTTACACTATGTAAATAAAAACTCTAAACATATTAAAGGAGGTAAATTTATGTATTTAGCAAAAAATGCCAAGGAAGATTCAATGAAGATTCCATTGGGAAGAAAAAGCGGATGGACTATTTTTCATACACTGGAATTAAAGTATGTAGAGAGAAAAATCCGGAAAGCGGCAACAAGAGGGAAAACGTCGATTAAAATTAATCATATTGGAGAACTAGTTAAAGTTCAACTTGAGAAAAATGGCTATAGAGTTGTTTTCCATGAAGCAAATTTTATTAATGTCAATGTTTTTTGGTTAATCGACTGGGGCTAATAAGCAAAAATGGTAGCGATAATTTGAAAAATTTCATTTTATCGCTACTTATTTATATTTAAAATTAATATGTCATTTTTCCATCTAATAAATCATCTTGCTCAATCCAATCATTTACAACAAATTGAACATACTCATTTTTATTAATTCTAGCATATACATTTTCTATGCCAGCGTTTATTATTAATTTTCTACACATTTGACAAGGACTAGAACCTTCTTCATATTCATTAGTATCTCGTCTAATTCCAACTAAAAACAGTGAAGAGCCGATCATTTCATTTCTTGATGCACTAAGCATTGCATTTTGTTCAGCGTGAACACTTCTACAAGCATCATAACCTCCGTGATGTATTTCAGGAAATAATTTTTTCTTTACACAGTAACCTAAATCAATGCAATTTTTTCTACCACGTGGAGCACCACTATAACCAGTAGCTATTATTTCATCATTTTTTACTATAATACATCCATAAGATTTTCTTAAACATGTACTTCTTTCAGCAACTGTTTCTGCAATATCTAAGTAGTAATTTATTTTACTTACTCTTTCCATAAATTAAATCCTCTCTTAAAAATAATATCGAATTTTACTGAATAATATCATATTATAGGGATATAGTCAATGAAAGTTTTGCGTGCAATTAAACATTGATTTTACATATTCATTATGATAAAATCAAAATGAAAAAATAAAAGGAGTCTAGTTTCAAGGCTTTCATTTCTATGTATGCTTTATAAAGTGAAACGAGAAAGGATTTTAAAATGGCTGAAATAATAAATGGAAAAGAATTAGCAAAAGAGATAAGATTAAATTTAAAAGAAATAGTAGAAAAAGAAAATTTATCACCTAAACTTGCAGTAATACTATGTGGTGATGATGAAGCTTCAAAAGTATATGTAAGAAATAAAAGCAAAGCTTGTGATGAAGTTGGAATTGAATTTGAAGAGTTTTTACTTCCAAGTACAACAACTCAAAAGGAATTATTAGACTTGATAGATAAATTAAATCAAGATAAAGAAATAGATGGTATATTACTTCAAAGTCCAATACCTAAAGGCCTTAATATAGAAGAGGCTTTTGAAAAAATTAGACCAGAAAAAGATGTTGATGGTTTTAATCCTTATAATGTTGGAAAACTTTGCATAGGTGAAGATGGTTTTATACCTTGTACTCCTTATGGAATTATGAAAATGTTTGAAAAATACAATATAAATTTAGAGGGCAAAAAGGCAGTTATAGTTGGCAGAAGTAACATTGTTGGAAAGCCAATGGCACAATGCTTACTTTCTAAAAATGCAACAGTTACAATTTGTCATTCAAGAACTAAAGATTTAAAAGAAGAATTAAAAGATGCTGATGTAGTAATTGCAGCTGTTGGAAAAAGAAATGTTATAAAAGCTGATATGATAAAAGAAGGTGCAGTTGTTATTGATGTAGGGATGAACAGAAATGACGAAGGCAAGCTATGTGGAGATGTAGATTTTGAAGAAATATCTAAAAAAGTATCATTTATCACTCCAGTTCCGGGAGGAGTAGGTCCTATGACTGTAGCAATGCTTATGGAAAATGTTGTTAAAGCTTGTAAAAATAAATAATTTGAAAAGGTACAATAATGATAGCAGAAGTAATTATAAATTCTAGTGTAAAAACTTTAAATAAAGTATTTGATTATGAAATCCCAACAAATCTTGATGTAAATGTTGGGACAAGAGTTTTTGTGCCTTTTGCAAGAAAGAAAGAGTTAGAAGAAGGAATTGTTGTTGGAATCAAAGAAAAATCAGATTTTAAAGTAAAACAAATAGCAGGAATTCAAGAAGAACAGATTGCAAATGATTATATTGAGCTTTCTAAATTTATGTCTCATAGATATTTTTGCAATATTTCAGAATGTTTGAAACTAATGCTACCACCAGGCAGAACAAGTAAAAATATTTTAAATAGAGTAAAAGAAAAAGAAGTAAATTTTGTTAGTATTGCCAAAGATGCTGATGAAATTATTTCAAGCATACAAAGCGGAAAAATAAAATCAGAAAAACAAAAAAATGTATTAGAATTTATAATGAACAATGGAAATGCAACTATGCAAGACATAGAACTTTTTACAGATGCATCAAGTAGCATTGTAAAAACTCTTATTAAAAATGGTTATTTAGAAATGAGTAAGGTCAAAGTTGAAAGAAATCCATTTTTACACAAAACTACTGTTAAAACTGTGGATTTAGATTTAACTGAGGAACAAAATATTGCATATAATTCTATTAAAAATAGTGGGAAATATTTGCTTTATGGAATAACTGGTTCAGGAAAAACTGAAGTTTATTTGAGATTAATAGAAGATATGCTTAAGGAAAATAAAAGTAGCATAATGCTAGTACCTGAAATTTCTCTTACTCCTCAAACAGTTGATAGATTTATATCTAGATTTGGAGAGGAACAAATTGCAGTTTTGCATAGTAAACTATCAATAGGGGAAAGATATGATGAGTGGAATAGAATTAAAGATGGAAAAGCAAAAATAATAATTGGAGCAAGGTCGGCAATTTTTTGTCCTGCTACTGATTTAGGCTTGATAATAATTGATGAGGAACATGATGATTCATATAGCTCTGAAATGTCTCCTAGATATGATGCAAGAGAGATTGCTGAATTTTTAGCAGAACGCAAAAATATTCCATTAGTGCTAGGAAGTGCAACTCCAGATATGAATACATTTTATAAAACACAAACTGGAGAATATAAATTATTAACGCTAACTAAAAGAGCAAATAATTCAAATCTCCCTAATGTTGAGGTAGTTGATTTAAGAGAAGAATTATCTTCCGGAAATAAATCAATGATAAGCAGAAAACTTAAAGAAGAAATTGAAAAAAATTTAAAAAATAAAAAACAAACAATTTTATATTTGAACAGAAGAGGGTTTTCTACATTTGTAATGTGTAGAGATTGTGGATATACTGTTAAGTGCAAAAGATGTGATATTACTTTAACATATCACAAATATCAGCATAAATTAAAATGTCATTATTGTGGATATGAGCAAGATGAAGTAAAAATTTGTCCAGAATGTAAAAGTGAAAATATAAGATATTTTGGAGCTGGAACTCAAAAACTGGAAGATGAGATTAAAACTTTATTTCCAACTGCAAGTACCATTAGAATGGATATTGATACAGTTTCAAAAAAGAACTCTCACGAAGAAATTTTAAATAAATTTAAAAATGAAAATATAGATATTTTAATTGGTACGCAGATGGTGGTAAAAGGCCATCATTTTCCAAATGTAACTTTAGTGGGAGTAATTACAGCAGATAGCAGTTTAAATATAGAAGATTTTAGAGCAGGAGAAAAGACTTTTCAAATACTAACGCAAGTTGCTCGGAAGAGCAGGCAGAGAAAAAGATGAAGGAAAAGTTATTATACAAACATACAATCCAGACAATTATGCAATAGAGTTTTCTAAGTCTCAAGACTATAATTTATTTTATGATACTGAAATAGACATTAGAAAACAGTTGAAATATCCACCATTTTGCGATATAATATTAATTGATATTTCTGCAAAAGATGTTAGAGAATTACAAAAAGTAGCAAAATCTATTCATCAATATTTAAAGAAAAGAGTTATAGATGAAAAATTTGGACTTTTACTTTATAGTCCAGTACCTTCTCCAATTGATAAAATTAAAGATAGGTACAGAATGAGAATATTAATTAAATGCAAATATGATGATAGAATAAATAATTTATTAAATGATTGCTTAAATGAATTTTATAAAATGAAGACATTTACTTCAAGAGTATCTGTTAGGCTAAATCCAAACAATATGTTATAAAATAAGAAGAAATAAATCTACTTAAAAGGAGGAAAAAATGGCATTAAGACAAATAAGACTAGAAGGTGATGAAATTCTAAGAAAAAAATCTAGAGTAGTTGAAGTAATTGATGATAAAATAAGAGAACTAATTAATGATATGGATGAGACAATGCATGATGCAAATGGTGTAGGAATTTCTGCTGTTCAAGTAGGTGTACTAAAGAGGATTGTTATAATAGATGTTAATTATGATGGAACTCCATCACTAAAATTGATAAATCCGGAAATTGTTAAAACAAAAGGAAAAGAAGAGTGTCAAGAAGGATGTTTAAGTTTTCCAAATAAATTTGCAAAAGTTGTAAGACCAAGTGAAGTTACAGTAAAAGCATTAGATGAATATGGAAAGCCTATAACAGTAAAAGGTAAAGGACTTTTAGCAGAAGCATTATGTCATGAAATAGACCATTTAGATGGAATTCTTTTTGTAGATATAATGGAACCAGGAACTCTTGAGTATGTAGAAAATTCACAAAAAAATGAAAAAGAATAGCTATATAAATAAAAGGGTAGGAGAGATTAAAATTGAGAATTGTTTTTATGGGAACGCCTGATTTTGCATTAAAATCATTAGAGGCTTTATATAATACAAAAAATGAAATTGTAGGAGTTGTTACAAATCCAGATAAACCAAAAGGTAGAGGGATGAAAAATGTAGCATCACCAGTTAAAGAATTTGCTTTAGAAAAAAATTTAAAACTTTTTCAGCCAATTAAAGTAAGAAATAATGAAGAATTTATTAATGAAATAAAATCGTTAAATCCAGATTTACTTTGTGTTGTAGCTTATGGAAAAATTTTGCCAAAAGAAGTTTTAGATATACCAATGTATGGAGCAATAAATGTTCATGGCTCACTTTTGCCAAAGTATAGAGGAGCAGCACCAATACAATGGGCAGTTTTAAATGGTGATAAAGAAACAGGAATTACAACAATGTTTATGGATGAGGGTATGGATACTGGAGATATGATACTAAAAGAAAAAGTACAAATTGGAGATGATGAAACAACAGGAGAGCTTTGGAGTAGATTATCAGATATAGGAGGAGAATTATTAACTCAAACTGTAAACAAAATAGAAGAAATTTCAAAAAATATAGAAGGTAAATCAAAAGAAGAAATTAAGCAAGAATTAAAAACAAAAATAGGTGCAGAAAAACAAGGAAATGATTTTACTTTAGCACCAATGCTTGATAAAGAAATGGCTTTAATTGATTGGAATAAAAGTGCAATAGAAATAAAAAATCTTGTAAGAGGATTAAATCCAATTATGGGAGCATATACGTTCTTAGATGGAAGGAAAATAAAAATCTGGAAAGTGCAAACTGTAGAAAATATGCCAGTAGAAGAAAATTTGCAAAATGGAAAAATTATTGTAGCAGATAATAAAAAAGGTTTACTTGTAAAAACAGGAGATGGAATAATTGAAGTTTTAGAAGTACAAGGAGAAAATAGCAAAAAAATGGATAGCAAAAGCTTCTTAAATGGAAATAAAATAACAGAAGGAGATATTTTTGAAAATTAAATCTATTAAATGTAAGTAAAAAATCTTATTAATGTAAAAACTTAATAAAAATTGTTATATTAAAAAAATAGCATAATATAAGGAAAAATTCAACAAAATAAAAATTAAAAGTTTGTAACAATTTAATAAAAAATGAAAATTAAAAATCTTATAAAAAGCATGAGTAATGCCGATTATAAGATTTTTTACTTTTTTATTAAGTTTTTACATTAATAAAAATTACATAATGTGAAGCGGAGGAATAAAACAAATGAAAGATAAGGAAATACAAGAGCAAGAAAAAGTCAAATTACAATTAAAAAATAAGGAAAAACAAAAATTAAAAGAAAAAGGAATCACATTAATAGCGCTAGTAGTAACAATAATATTGTTATTGATATTGGCAGGAGTAACAATATCACAAATAGCGGGAAGTAATGGACTATTCCAAAGAACAAGACAAGCAGTCGAAAAGTATAAAAATTCTGCAGAAGAAGAACAAATTCAAATAGGTATGTTAGAACAATATGTAAGTGATTTTTCAGTAGTAAGCGGAGATGAAGGAGAGAATAAAGCATCAGTAACAATAAAAGAATTTACAGTATCAGGAGATACAACAAATAAATCAATAACAGTAAAATTAACAGTAGAAGGCGAAGCAAGTAAAATACAATTAAGTATAGATAATGGAAAAACATGGGTACCAAATGAAGAAGAAGAATTAGAAGGAACAGAAGGAGCAGAGGAAGAAACAGAATATACATATACATTTAAAAACTTAGATTTAGGAAAGAGCTATTATGTAAGAGTAAAAGTATATGATGAAGAAGGCAAATATGTAGAAGCAATAAGTGATATAGTAACACTAAGTAATTCTATAACAGCAGAAGAAAAAGATGTATTAAGAGATAAGACATATTTAGCAGAAGATGGGTTATTAAAGAAGGGAACTATGCCAAATAATGGAGCAGTAAATGAAACATTAAATGCAGGAGAAAGTTATGAAATACCAGAAGGATACCATGATGGAAAAGGAAAAGTAACAGTAAGTAAGTTATCAAATCAAACACCAGGAGATGCAAAAGCAGGAGAGATATTATATGGAAAGAAAGCATGGGTAAATGGTACATTGGTAACAGGAACAATGGAAAACTTTGGATCAAATTGGGTATGGACAAATGAGGATAATCATGGAGGATATGGAAAAGCAGAATATACTTATTCAGATGGAAAGACTAAAGCACAAATGGTATATTTGTATACAAGACCAGGCTATGCAACACAAGATACGAAGATAATAGTAGGAACGGAAGATGAGATAAAGAGTAAAACATTAGCAGGAAAAACATTTTTAGGAGTAACAGGAACAGCAACATCAGATGCAAATGCAGGAGCAGGAAATATATTAAGTGGAAAAACAGCATATGTAAATGGAACAAAAATAACAGGAAGTATGCCAGATAAAAGTAACTCAACAGTTATAGCAAGCTCAGTAACAACTAGTGGAGATTATACTCAATTAACTATACCAGAAGATGGATTCTATAATAAGAATAGTAAAATTCAAATTTTAAGTACAAAAATAAATGAACTTAAGAAAAATGATACTATTGTACTAAGAGGCTGTAATGTAACTTCAGCAACATATACACTTCCAAAAGGGTCTTATGAATTTGTTTTTTTTGCAGCCTGCTTTTCTATTGCAAGTGATTTGACTAGTTGTAGTGTCTTTATTGACGGCAAGGAGACGAGGGGAACAGGTTCAACTGAAACGAAAAAATACGGGACTGCCGATTATACGCAATTAGGAAATACTATAAAATTTACTTTAGAGAAAGATTCAAGTGTATATTTGAAAATTGGAAACACTAAAACTTTATTAGGAGGGGCATTATGCTTTGTATATCGTGTTGAATAACATTACATATTTTAAAATGAAATAAAAAAATAAATATTATTGTAAAAATTTGTTAAAAATTATTGAAATAAAATTAAAAATAGTGTATAGTAAAAAACATAGGAAATGAGAATAAGCAGATGTGGTTTGCCGCTCTTTATAAATCCGCAATATTTGTTGCGAGAATAGGGGGGTGGTACATATGATAGAAGCAGCTTTATTAGAAACAATATATCTACTTTTATTCGGTCTAGTTACTGAAACTATCGTTGTATTTGCCTTGATTATACTAGTTATAATTTTAAGCAAATAAAAATAAAAAACCATTCTGCTTTGAACGGTGAATGGTTTTTAAATCATTTTATCGGCAAACCATATTGTGGTTTATCCATTTCCTATACTTATTATAATTTAATTATTTGTATTTGTCAAATTTTTATAAGATATTATCACCTCTTTTTATCATTATACAATAATTTGTGGTGAAAATCAACATTTTAATGTAAAAAAATATTAAAAATAAACCCTTAATGTTAAATTTTTGTCTAACAAGAAAGGGTTAAGTTTTGAAATCTTTTATTATAGATAAGCATTTAATTTATCAATATTTTCTCTTTGAAATTTATTAAATCTTTTTAATAAATCAGTTACATCTTTATCAATGTCTAAATTAGCATTTAATATTTTTTGAACTTCGATAACGCCCATTAAAGTTCCTTGAATCATCATTTCTGCAACATGAGAAGTTGACCTATCTTTTCTTAAATTTAATCTTATACCATAAAGACTCATCATTTTATCATGAATTGATATGTTAGATGGTACTTCTCCATATTTTTCAAAATATTGATTTACTTGAAGTAAAATATTTGAATATTGAGAATATATTGCAACAAGCATTTTTTTAATTTCTGTATCATAAATTCTATTTATTAAAAAAGAAATGCTGTTCATACCCATATGGGCAATTTTACTTACTTCATCTAATATAATTAAATTAAGATTGAAATTATCAATGTCAAAAACTGAGTTATTATAGTCATTAGATTTCTTACTATCTGAAGATTCATCATCATACTCAGGTTTTCTAGAACTACTGATATTGTCAGATAAATCGCTTTCTTTCTCACGCTCTTTTGTATCCACAGCGATATTTTCAGAGCTATTTTTGAGAGTTTTATTTTTATCCATAATTACCTCCAAAAAAATTAATTTATTTTATTTTGCCCAATTTTTAAAATAATATTATTGAAATACTTAAAAAAGTAATATATACTAAGAAAAAAATGAGGAGAAAAAAGCAAAATGGATTGGTCGAAAGAACAAAAACAAGCAATTGAAAAATCAGGAGCAAATATACTAGTATCTGCATCAGCTGGTTCTGGAAAAACAACAGTTTTAGTTGAAAGAATAATTAATAAAGTTGTAAATAAAAAAATAGATATTGATAAACTTTTAGTTGTAACTTTTACAAATGCAGCAGCAAGTGAGATGAAACAAAGATTATTAGATGCAATTTATAAAAAAATTGATGAAAACCCAAATGATACTTATTTGCAAAAACAAATTCTTCTTTTAAATAGAGCGCATATTAGTACCATACACTCATTTTGCTTAGATGTCATTAGAAATAACTTTTTTGAATTAGGAATATCAGCTAATTTTAGAGTTGCAGATACAGCTGAAATTCAAATAATGAAACAAGAAGTAATTGAAGATATATTTGAAGAAAAGTATGAAAATCAAGATGAAAAATTTTTAAATTTGTTAGATTTATATACATCATACAAAAGTGATGATCCATTAAAAGGGATTATTTTGAACATATATGAGTTTTCAAGATGTGTTCCATTTCCAGAAAAATGGCTAGACGAAAAAGTAGAAATGTTTAATGTAAAAGAAGAAAATTTTGCTAAAACAATTTGGGGTAAATTAATAATTGAAAAAGCAAAAGAATTGAAAAAAGATATATTAATTAACCTTGAAAAAGCAAGAAAAATTGTTGAAAATAATGTAGAAATAGTGGATTGTTATACACAAGTTGTGCAAGATTATGACGAGATAGAGAAAATAAATTTTGACGTATGGGACAATCTTTATTCAGGTGTTAGCTCAAAAAAATTTGAAGAATGGTCAAGAAAACAGAAGATGGAGGAAGCCTCAAAAGAATTAAAAGATAGAGCTAAAAAAGCAAGAGATGATGCAAAAAGTATATTTAATAAAGAATTAAAAGGTTTAGTTACTTGTAGCTCTAAAGATGCAATAGAAGACATTAAAAGTATGTATCCAATACTTGTATCATTAAAAGAATTAGTTTTAGAATTTGAAAAAGAATTTACAAAAAGAAAGCTAGAAAAAAACATAATTGACTTTTCTGATATAGAACATTTAGCATTAAATTTACTAGTAAATGAAGATGGAACAAAAACTAATATTGCGAAAAAATATGATTTTGAGGAAGTATTAATTGATGAATATCAAGACTCTAATCTAGTGCAAGAAAGCATCTTAAAAAGTGTATCTAATGGAAAAAATATATTTATGGTTGGAGATGTAAAGCAAAGCATATATAGATTTAGACAAGCAAGACCAGATTTATTTTTAGATAAATATTCAAAATATAAAAAAGCTGATGATGAAACTTGTGTTAAAGAAGATACAAAAATTCAATTATATAATAATTATAGAAGTAGAAAAGAAATACTAGATTTAACAAATCATATATTTGAAAATATAATGAGTAAAACTTTAGGAGAAATGGACTATACAGAAGAAGAATATTTAAATTTTTCAGGAAGTTTTGAAACCCCAAAAATAGATTGTGTGCCAGAATTATGTGTAATAGAGACTATAGAAAAAAAGAGTGATGATATAGAAGATAGTAATGTAGAGAATAACAAAGAAACAGATGATGAAGAGGAAGTTTTAGAAAAATCAGTATTAGAAGCAAGATTAGTTGCAAAAAAAATTAAAGAGTTGCTTGAACAAGGAATAAAATATAAAGATATAGCAATACTTTTAAGAAGTACATCAATGGAAACTCCAATATATGAAAAAGAGTTGATAGAACAAGGAATTCCAGTATTTTCAGATACAGCATCAGAATTTTTAGAATCAATAGAAATAAATACTATATTGTCATTTTTAAAAATAATAGATAATCCACTACAAGATATTCCTTTAGTTGCAGTATTAAGGTCGCCAATATTTGGATTTACAGAAAATGAACTTGTCCAAATTAGATTAAATGAAGAAAATGTACCATTTTATAAAGCTTTAGTAAAGACAGATACAGAAAAGGTAAAGAATTTTTTAAGAGTATTAGAAGAGCTAAAAAGAGCAGAAAGAGTACTTCCTTTAGATGAACTTATATGGAAAATATATTCTGATACTGGCTATTATCATTATGTAAGACTAATGCCAAATGGAAAACTTAGACAAGCAAATTTGAAAAAATTATTTGAAAAAGCAAAAGACTATGAAAAAATTAGTTTTAAAGGATTATTCAATTTCATTACATTTATAGAAAAAGTAGCATCAAAATCAAGTTTAGCAGAAGCAAAAACAATTGGAGAAAATGAAGATGTAGTAAGATTAATGAGCATACATAAAAGTAAAGGATTGGAATTTCCAGTAGTATTTTTATGTGGTGTAGATAAAAAAATTAATCTTCAAGATATAAAAGAAAAAATTATACTTGATCAAGAATTAGGATTTGGAGTAAATTTTATAAATAAAGAAAATGAATATTCAACATTAAGTAAAGAGGCAATAAAATTAAAAGCAAAAAATGAGGCAATATCAGAGGATATGAGAGTACTATATGTTGCACTTACTAGAGCAAAAGATAAATTAATAATAATTGGAGCAGACAAGAAAATAGAAAAAAGTCTAGAAAATAAAAAAATAGAGATAGAAAAATATAAATCTGATAAAGTTAAGAAAATAAGTCCAAAACTTACACAAAAATATATAAGATATTTAGATTGGATAGAATTAGTGTATTTGTATAATCCTGAAGTAAACTTAAAGATGGAAATAATAGATAAGTCAACTTTGGGCAAATATGAGCCAAAAGAAAAAATATCTAATAGCATAGATTTAAGTAATATAAAAATTGATGATGAAAAATATAAAAAAGTAGATGCGTTGTTAAATTGGAAATATGATTATAATGATTTGGTAGAAGCTCCAAGTAAAACCTCAGTTACAGCTTTAAAAGAACAAAATTTAAAAGAAAATGAGTCGGAAATATTTAACAATTCAAAAGAAAGTATAAAGCTAAAAGAATTTAATACAGATGAAAATTCAGAAGAAATTAAAGGAGCAAAATTAGGAACATTAATTCATTTAGCATTGCAAAAAATAGATGCATCAAATGATGATGTAAATAAATTAATAGAAAATTTAAAAATTTCAAAAGAAGAAAAAGAAGCTTTAGAAAAAAATAAATCAATATTAGAAAATTATATAAAATCAGAAATATTTGTAAATTTAAAAAATGCTAAAGAAATATATAAAGAAACACCATTTTATATGAATATTCCTTATAAAGATACAAAAGAAAATGTTTTAATGCAAGGTGTAATAGATTTGTATTATATTGATGAAAAAGGAAATATAACACTTGTCGATTATAAGACAGATAAAAATGTAGATGAAAATGAATTAATAAAACGATATAAATTACAATTAGAATTATATAAGAAAGCAATAGAAAAAGCGTTAAATAAAAAGGTAAGTAAAGTTTATATATATTCTACTTACTTAAATAAATCAATTAGCATAGAAGATTAGAAAAGGAGAACATAAAGAAATGAGAATTGATAAATTTTTAAAGGTATCAAGAATTATAAAACGAAGGACAATTGCAAATGAAGCGGCTGACAATGGAAGAATATCAGTAAATGGAAGAGTAGTGAAACCTAGTTATGAAATAAAGGTTGGAGATATTGTAGAAATAAAGTTTGGAAACAATATATCAAAATTTAAAATAATTGCAATTCCAAAAGGACAAAACTGTAATAGTAATGAAGTAATAGAATTGATTTAAAAAATATTAATTGTTAATTTAATAAGAAAATAAAAAATTATAATTAATGTAAAAACTTAATAAAAATTAATATATGAAAAATATAGCATAATATCAATATAAAATCAAGAAATATAAAAATAAAAGTATTTTACAAATCTATAAAAAATGAAAAATAAAAATCTTATAAAAAGCTTAAATAAAGCTGATTATAAGATTTTTTATATTTTTATTAAGTTTTTACCTTAATAAAAATAACATAATGTAAAAATGGAGGTTTTAAACAAATGAAATGTAAGAAAATACAAGAACAAAAAGAGAATAATTTGCAATTAGAAAATAAGAAAAAAGTACAAAAATTAAAAGAAAAAGGAATAACTTTAATAGCGCTAGTAGTGACAATAATTATATTGTTAATCTTAGCGGGAGTAACATTAAATATGGCACTATCAGGAGATGGATTATTTAGCAGAGCAAGAAATGCAGCAGATAAATATAAAAAAGCGCAAGAAGATGAGGAAAATATAATAAATGAAATATCAAAATTAAGAAGAATAAGTACATCACAAGAATTATTAAAATTTGCGGAAGAGGTAAACAATGGGAAAAACTTTGAAGGATGGACTGTTACATTGATGAATGATATTGATTTAAGTGAAGTATGTGGAGAAGGAAAAGGCTCATGGATTCCTATAGGAAAAAATGAGAACAATTATTTTAAAGGAAATTTTGATGGTAATAATAAAACTATATCGAATTTATGGATAAAAATAGATGGTACGAGTGCTGGTGAGATTTATGAATATTATGGATTATTTGGAGCAATGATGAATAGTGAAGTAAGTAATTTAACGATTACAGGAAAAATTGAAACTGGTGTTAAAGAGAATTCCTTTCTAAATGACGCAGGATTATGTGGAGTTATAAGAAATAGTTTGATACGGAAATGTGGTGAATAAAGTAGATATTGAAACAGGAGAAAAGGTAAATTCCAATAATGCAGGAGGTATTGGTGGCACGATTATAGAATCAGAGTTAAATTTATGTCTTAATGAGGGAAATATAAGTGGTCGTTGTGATAATGTGGGAGGAATTTCTGGTGATGCAGCTGGAACTATATTTAGGAATTGTTCCAATAAAGGAACACTGGAAGGCTCATCTTATGTTCGGAGGAATTTGCGGTACGGATAATAGTGGTAATAGTAAAATTGAGTCTTTTGGGGCATTGTTCGGACAATATGTAAATTGTGAGAATTTTGGAAAATTAACGTCTGAGAGTTCTGATAATAGGAGTGGGGAAATAGTTGGAGGGATAAATACTCCTTCTCATGTCAAAATTAGTGGAGACTGAGATGTAGATTAATGGGTCATTTAAAGAAAGACAGGAAATATTGGAATAGATTTGAATTTCATATGAGCCTTAATTAAAGTGATAAAGAGATAAATGTAAAAATCGTATGTCGAAAAAAGTTGAAAAATGGCATACGATTTTTATTGACTTATGTAAATTTTTACCATATAATAATCATATCCTTTTTATTTCCCTTAATTTTTATAATTAAGTTCAAAGAGTCATTTTATTAGTAAAGATTTTTTTCTAAAAATAATTCCAATATTTAAGATAAATATATAATAAAGTTATTTTTTTAAGACTATTAATAATGTGGCTCTTAAATTTTTATTTTTTGGAGAAGTAATTATTAAAGGCAATAAAAAATAGGATTAATTTAGTTCAAAAAATTTTAATTCAAGGAGATTTTTAATTCATGAAAAAAGAAAATTTTAATTCAAATAAACAAATTATTGAAGAAAAGCCACTTTTACAACCGAAAATAGATGTTGTATTTCAAAGTCTATTTAATAAAGATAATATTAAAATTACAAAATCATTTGTAGAAGCACTATTAGAAAAAAAGATAGAAACAATAGAGATAAATTCAGATAAAGATTTAATAAGAGAAAAACCAGAAGATAAGTTAGGAATATTAGATTTAGAATTAGATATAAATAATAAAGAAAAAATAGATGTAGAAATACAATTAAGTAAGAGAGCAGATTTTATAAAAAGAATATTATGGTATTTAACAAGAATGTATAGTAAGCAGATAAAAAAAGGAGACAAGTATAAAGATTTAAAAAGAGTAGTATTAGTAGCAATAATAGATTTTACATTGGAAGAAACCAAAGAGTTTAAGGAAATGGAAACAATATGGAAATTAATAGAGACGAAAAATCGTGAAAAAATATTGACAGAGGAAATAGAAGTACGTATAATTGAGTTATCAAAGGCAGAAGAGATGTATAAGAAAAATAAAGAAAATGAAAAAGCTCAATGGATGTTAGTCATAAATGATCCAAACTCGGAGGAGGTAAAAGAGATTATGAAAGAAAATAAAGACATAGAAGAATGTATAATAAAAGTAAAAGAACTGACAGAAGATGAAAAGTTAGAAAGATTAGCTTTTTTAAGAGAAAGAGCAAGGATGGATGAAGAATCATTAAAAGACGAGGGAAAAAAGACAATGATAATTAATTTATATTCAATAGCAAATATGCCAATAGAACAAATTGCAAAGGTTGCAGAAATGAGTGAAGAAGAAGTAAAAAAAATATTAGAAAAAAAATAAAGGTAAAAATCAAGAAAATTAAAAGTATATAACAAATTAATAAAAAAGAAAAATCTTATTAGTCATAAATAATCCAAACTCGGAGGAGGTAAAAGAGATTATGAAAGAAAATAAAGACATAGAAGAATGCATAATAAAAGTAAAAGAACTGACAGAAGATGAAAAGCTAGAAAGATTAGCTTTTTTAAGAGAAAGAGTAAGGATGGATGAAGAGTCATTAAAAGATGAAGGATTTGAAGAGGGAAAAAAGACAATGATAATTAATTTATATTCAATAGCAAATATGCCAATAGAACAAATTGCGAAAGTTGCAGAAATGAGTGAAGAAGAAGTTAAAAAAATTTTAGAAAATAAATAATTGTTAGTGATAAAATAATAATGTACTTTAACATGAAGTAATTAAAAAATGTTAATATTTTAATTAATAAACAAACAATAGAAAATTATAATTAATGTAAAAACTTAATAAAAATTAATATATGAAAAATATAGCATAGTGTAGGGAAAAAATCAAGAAAATGAAATTTAAAAGAATTTAATAATTTAGTAAAAAATGAAAAGAAAAAATCTTATAAAAAGCTTTGAATAAGCTAATTATAAGATTTTTTATATTTTTATTAAGTTTTTACCTTAATAAAAATAACATAATGTAAAAGTGGAGGTTTTAAACAAATGAAATGTAAGGAAATACAAGAACAAAAAGAGATTAATATACAATTAGAAAATAAGAAAAAAGTAAAAAAATTAAAAGAAAAAGGTATTACATTAATAGCGTTAGTAACAACAATAATAATATTGTTAATATTAGTAGGAGTAACAGTATCCCAATTAGTAGGAGAAAATGGATTAAT
>CANQYG010000015.1 GCA_947628015.1 uncultured Clostridia bacterium | reverse complement strand
ATAGATATTAATATGGGATGTCCTGCTCCTAAAATTGTAAAAAATGGTGATGGCAGTAAGCTTTTACTTGATATAGATAAAGTATATGATATAACAAAAGCAGCCGTTGAAAATTCAGATATTCCTGTTACTGTAAAAATAAGAAAAGGTTGGGACAGTAATAATATAACAGGTCTTGATGCAGCAAAAGCAATAGAAAGAGCAGGAGCAAAGGCTATTACAGTTCATGGCAGAACAAGAGCAGATTATTATTCTGGAGAAGCGGATTGGGATATAATAAAGCAAATTAAGCAAAATGTTAGTATTCCTGTTATAGGAAATGGTGATATAAAATCACCAGAAGATGCAGAAAAAATTTTTGAAGAAACAAATTGTGATGGAATAATGATTTCAAGAGCAAGTTTAGGAAATCCATGGATATTTGAAGATATTCAAAACTATTTTTTAAATAAACCTATAAGGGTGATAGATAAAAAAGAAATTTTAGATGTTATATTGCAACACATAGATTTAGAAGTACAGGATAAAGGCGAAAATGTTGGAATAAAAGAAATGAGAAAGCATATATGTTATTATTTAAAAAATATGAAAAATGCATCTGAAATAAGAAATACAATAAATCATTTAGATACGAAAAATGAGGTTGAAAGTGTTTTAACTAAATATTTTTATAATATATAGTAAAAAACAGAGACTGAAAAATATTTTGAAGTCTTACAAGAAAAAATAACAAATGAGAAATAGACACCTAGATTAGGTGTCTATTTTACTATTGTAACCAAATAAAACGTTGACACTACAGTTGTTTTTTGACAACGATTTATATTTAAAGCATAGTTTTAATTAAGAATAATATAATAAATATAAAAATGAGTAATTGTAAAGAAGGGAATGTTTTATATGAAAAATATGAAGAAGATATTTTTTTTCTTAATAATTGTTATGATATTTATTATATCTATAATATTTTTTTTAAAATCTAATTATAAAAATAATAAAACAGGAAATAATAAGAGCATAGAAGAGATTGAAAGCTATATCTTAAATATTAAAACGTACAAAGCTACATTAAATGTAAATATAAAAAATAACAGAAATGAAAATAATTATAAAATAATGCAAGAAGTGACTAATGAGTATGAAAAACAGGTAACTATTGAACCAGAAGAAATTAATGGACTTGAAATGATTTTTAAAAATGGAACTTTAGAAATAAAAAATACGGAATTAAACTTAAGCAAAATATATGAAAACTATCCAAATGTGTCTGAGAACAATCTATTTTTAACACAATTTTTGCAAACTTATAAAAATGGAGAAAAGCAAAATAGAAGTATAGAGGTAACAGACGATAATGAAATAATCATGAAAATAAAAACGGATAAAAATAAATATGATGTAACTCAAGTGTTATATGTAAATATGAAGAATTTAAAACCAGAAAAATTAGAAATTTTAGATAATAACAATAATATAAAAGTTTACATATTATATAATGAGATTGAAATAAATATTTAAGATATATCATCTCTAATTTTTAAGATGGAGAAATGAAAATGACAATAAAAAGAGGAGATATGTTTTATGCAGATTTGAGCCCAGTTGTTGGGTCTGAACAAGGAGGAATTAGACCAGTAGTTATTATACAAAATGATTTAGGAAATAAGTATAGTCCGACAGTAATTGCAGCTGCAATTACTTCACAATTGGGAAAAACAAAATTGCCAACGCATATACCAATAGGATCTCAAAATGTAGGTTTAAAGACTGATTCAGTAATACTTGCTGAGCAGGTTAGAACAATTGATAAAAGTAGGCTAAAAGAAAAAATTGGTCATATTGAAGACCAAAAAATTATGAGTCAGATAAATAATGCATTAGGTGTAAGTATTGGGTTAGAGTAAAAAATAATTAAGTGCACCATATATAAAAGAGGTGCACTTAAATTCTAATCCTTAATTTTTTTATTATTTTTATTTCTTTATATAAATCATCTATTCTTTTTTTTCTAAAAACTAAAGCATCCTTATATTCTTGATAAATTTGTTTATAGTTGTCTAAAGTTTCTCCTGGCTCTAATAGAAGTTTCATTCCAGTTGAATAGTAATCTTTTTGAGCAGGTTTTTTTGCTGACTGCATTTTCTTTTCATATTTTATTATATTCTCAAGTCTTCTAATCTGAGAATTTATATAGGAAACATAATTCATAACTCCACTAATTTCATAAAGTATATCTGCAATAACTGCTTTAAAAAGAGCTTTTAATGGTTTGTCATTTATTTTTCCTAAGCGTTCATTTTGACTCAATTGGTCAAGTGCAACTACATTCTTTGGAGGCTCAGCATCTTTTATTAAATCTTTTAAAGTTTCAGAGATGTTAACATGAGTTGTATATTGTCTTTTGGTAACTAACGCATCATATTCATCAGCGACTCTTATAATTTGTGCAGAATATGGAATATCATTTTTTCTAAGACCTCTAGGATAACCTGTACCATTTAAAGCTTCATGATGATACCAAGGACCATCAGAATATGGTCTTAAATTAATATCTTTCATACAATATTCATAACCTAAAGTAGTATGAGTTTTCATAATTTCAAACTCTTCTTGAGTAAGTTTACCTTCTTTTGCAAGTATTTCTTTAGGAATAAATAACTTTCCTAAATCGTGTATATATCCGGCAATCAAGCAATGTATAGTAAATTGATTATTACAATGCATATATTCACAAATACGAGTAGATAAATTTGCTACATTTTCACTATGAACTTTTGTAAAATAATCAAGATTATCCATTATACCAAGACTATTTTTTAAAGAAGAGTCTAAGTCATTAATTTTAATGTTACTTGGACTATAAAAATCATATTTTTCTTCTAACATATTTCTTCTCCTTTGTAATAATACCAATATATCATTAAAGTTAAAATAAAACAATAATATTACTAAAAAAATATGAAATGTAATATAAAAAAGGATTGACAAATTTTATTGCCACATAATATAATAACGAGTGCAAAAACAAATAAAAAGGGGGAAAATTTAATTTATGAAAACAAAAAAGATACTATCATTATTAACAATTTGTACATTATTTATGGCAGAATTTAGTTTCTTAAGTTTTAATAATACTTCAATTGCTGTAACTGACAATAAAAATTTAAGCTTAGAAACATATTCAAAAGACTACTATGGTAGACAACTTAATGAGCAAGCTTGGAAATTTTATGATGCCATGGTAAAAATGTATGAAAACAATGCATTTAAAAAAGGTTTAGACTATAACCTAGTAGCAAATAATGTAGTTACAGAAGAAGACTTAATAAAATATGCAACTGGTTCTACACAATTGCTATATGATATGACAGCAGCAAGAGATGCTTTCCAATATGATTATCCAGAAGTATTTTGGATTGATTGGTCAGCAATTTCATTAAGAGTTACAAGAAATAACACTGGAAAATATTTCGCTTTTTTAGGTAGAGGAAAAAGAGATGATTATTTCTTACCTGGATTTAATGCAGAAAATGTAGATACTGCAATTAATGATTACAACCAATTATTAAAAGAGGCAATAACAGAAATTAAAGCAGAAGCAAATAAGGATAACCAAAATGAAGTAGATAATGAAAACTATAGATTAGCTAAATCTGCTCATGATTGGGAAATGGACAAAATGTCATACAAATTCGAGTATGAAGTAAAAAATTATAATAGTAAAGATACAGCATACAGTAATGCTAGAACAGCTTATGACTGTTTCAAATATGGAGAAGGTGTTTGCGAAGCATACACTAGAGCATATAAAGCATTATTAGATGAATTAGAAATTCCTTGCGTAGTTGCAGGTGGAGGATACAAAGTATCAGATACTCAAACAGAAAACCATGCTTGGAACTATGTTGAAATTGACGGAAAATGGTATGGAGTTGACGTTACTCACGATGATGATGAAGTTGAAACTAAACAAAGCCATAGATATTTTATGGTAGGAACAGCAGAATTTTTTGATCGTCGTATCGAATCAGGAATTTTCTCACAATCAATGTTTGAGTTTGGATTCCCAACAATAGACCCAACTTCATTACAAAATGTTGTAGAAGTATATAATGATGATAATTTTACAGTAGAAGTATTAACATCAGAATACATAGAAGAGGGAGAACACTCAGGAAGTGACAAAGGTGAAGTATTAGAAGATACATTTAGAGTTCATGTTAGTTATAATGGAAAAAATTATACAGACAATGCGAAAGCTGGAAAATATCTTTTAAGTCGTTTTGCAATGTTTAGCCCAGATTATAACATTTGGACATATACAAACTGGGGATACATTACACCTGAATTATATCCAGCAATGCAAGAAAAGGAAACACCACAATATTTAGACTTAGAGTTGCCACAAGTTGAGTTAATTCAATTTGCAGTAACAGATGTACCACCAGCAAGAGATAAAGATGGTCATCTTATAAAAGATGAATTATATTATAAGGGAGACCCTTCTTTCTTAACAGAAAGAACAAAAGAGTTTGTTAACAATACAGGTAATGTTTACAAAGCTCCACCTTATATTACAAAAGCATCACCAATTCAAAGCGTAAAATTAGGATTTGATCAAACTTTTAAAATAAAATTAGAATATGATGATTATTTTAAAACAACTGATTCAAGTGAAAGTGGAATTGTAAAAATTACTGATGTTTGCAAACCAAATGGAGATAAAAGAAATGATTTAATAAAAGATTCACAAATATCAAATGTAGAATATCATTTAGGAACTAGTGCAGAGGATTGCGCTTGGGTTTCATTTGATTTTACTCCAAGTACACAATTTGCAGCAAATGAAGTAGCTTACACTATTGAATGGCAAGGTGTTGTTGGTCAAAGCAGTGAAAAAGCTCCAATGCCTGCAACTTATGCAGTTGGAAATAAATGCGATTTCTGTAGCTTAGCTGGTCAAGGTATTGATTGCAATGTATTTGCACAACCTGAATTAATGGATACAACAAATATTTCAATGAATGAATGGAAGACTAGAGATGAATCAGGAAATGAAGTAGATTTACCAGAAGAACTTGCTAATGCTGATCTTAGTGCATTATCACATAGATTAACATTATCAACAACTACAATTTCTGATGAACAAAGTTTAGACATGGTTAATATGGTTGAAGGATTAGATAGCAAAACTTCAAAAACAGAAAGTTATAATATAAGAATGCAATTATGTAAAAAACAAGTTGTTGAGACAGGAAATTCAGTTAGAATTAGACTTGGTTTCCCTGAAGGAACAACTTATGATGACTACATTTCAGGTAGACGAGAATTTAAAGTATATCACTATAAATATGATTCATTAGGTAATATTACTGGATATGAAGAAATACCTGTTGAAGTTGTACCACAAGGTTTAATACTATATGTAGACTCTTTCAGTCCATTTACAATAGCAGGAATAGAAGTTCCAGAAGAACAACAACAAGCTAAAGCAGATAAAGCGAAAGAAAAAGTTCTTATGTTAGCTAGTACAGATGGTGGATATATTACATGTGATAAAATAGGTGAAAATGAAAAAATAAATATAGATGAAGAAGATGAAGTTACAATAGTAGTTCATCCAGATACTAATAAAACAATAGAAAGTGTTTCAATTGGAAGTAAAGTAGTGCCACTTGCAGATATAACTGACAACGAAGATGGAACATATTCGTTTACTGTAAGTAGTAGTGATCTTCAAGATGGACCTACAATTGTATATGTAAAACTTATGTCTTCATTAATAGTACAAGAAGATATTAAACAAGAACATGGTGAACAAGTAGAACAAGCAGAAGAAGATAAATTTACTGATACAACTGATGAAGATGGAAATGGTTATTGTGATTTACATCCAACATCAACAACATCAGTTGAAACATTAATAGCTGAAAAAACAGTTCCAGGAGTTAAAGTTGAAATTTTAGATAAAAATGGAAATGTAATTTCAGACAAAAATACATTAGTTGGAACTGGTATGAAAGTAAAAATGTCAAATGAATTAGATTCTAATCATGTATATGCAACTACTGAAATTGTTGTTTCAGGAGACTTAACAGGAGATGGTTTGATGAATGTTCAAGACGTTAAAGACTGGAGAATTGGTTTCGTTAATGATTCTTTAGAAGGTACATATAAAATGGCAGCAGATTATAATAGAAATGGTTCTACTGATGTAAATGATATAAAAGATATAATAATGGAGATTATCTTTACATACTAAGTAAGTTAATAAATTAGGGAGGACATGAAAGGATGAATTTGAAATTAAAAGTAATTTTTGCAACGATTTTATCATTAATGATTTTATGCATTACCAGTATTGTATTTGCAGTAGATTTGACAGTTGGAGGTCTTTCTGTGTCATCTGATGCAAGTGTAACACAAGGTAAAGAGTTTACAGTAAATATTAATTTATCAAATTTCCAAACATCAGCAGAAGCTGTTGTTATATCTGGAAAAATAGAATATGACAAAGATAAATTAGAATATGTTTCAGGCTCACTAGCACCAAATAAAGCAAATGGCTGGACAGTAACTTTCTCTGAAAGTAAAATGGTATTTTTATCTGAAAATATGGATTCAGCAAATGTTGAAGGAAATAGCAATATGTTAACATTAAAATTTAAAGCAAAATCAGATGTAGAAGGTACAGCTAGTATTAAAGTAACTTCAACTTCAGCATCAGATGCTACTAACTTTAATGGTGGTTCTACATCAGTAACAATATCTAAACCAGTTGAAGAACAAGACGGAAATCAAGATGAAGAGCAAGGTGGAAACCAAGGTGAAGAACAAGGCGGAAACCAAGGTAACGAACAAGGTGGAAACCAAGGTGAAGAGCAAGGCGGAAGTCAAGGCAACGAACAAGGTGGAAACCAAGGTAACGAGCAAGGTGGAAACCAAGGTAACGAGCAAGGTGGAAACCAAGGTAACGAGCAAGGTGGAAACCAAGGAAATGAACAAGGTGGAAATCAAGGTGAAGAGCAAAGCGGAAGTCAAGACAATGAACAAAGCGAGAATCAAGGAGAACAACAAACAGAAGTACAAGGTAACAATGATAATAAAGAAGTTTCAACAGAAAATGCTACAACAAAAGGAACGCTGCCAGCAACAGGAGATAATAGTTACTTAAATATTGTACTTGCAAATCTTTCACTTATTGCAATAATTAGTATAATTTATTTTTGTAAAATAAAAAATAGGAAGTAAAATAAAAAATGTGGGTAGAAAATGTAAAAGTTTTCTACCTTATTTTTTATTATTTGTAGTTATTTCTAAGCATTTTTAGCATTATTTTTATTAATAATTTAAACAAAGACATTGTAAAAAAATATATAATGTGTTATATTAAGAACATGGGAGAAAACTATATGAGTGATATAATAATAAACAAAACAGATGACATAGAATATTTACAATTTAACAAGCTACTTGAATTTCAGGAGGATTTAGTTCACGCATATACTTTAAAAACACATAGAATAGGTTTTAGAAGAGGTGGAAGAAATTATACTGCTGATGAAAGTTATAATAAATTGTGTATAGCTCTAGAAATAAATAAAGCATATTTAGTACATCCAGACCAACAACATACAGATAATATATGTGAATATAATGAAGAAGGTTCAATGTCGCTAGCAAAAGTAGATGGAATAATTACTGATTTAACTAATATAGCAACAGTTTTGACATTTTCAGATTGTTTAGCTCTTCTTATGTATGATCCAAAAAATAAAGTAATAGCAAATATTCATTCTGGTTGGAGAGGTACAACTAAAAAAATAGGACAAAAGGCAGTATATAAAATGATTACTGACTATAATTGTAGACCAGAAAATATAATTTGTTGTTTTGGACCAAGTATAAGAAAAGATCATTTTTTAGTAAATGATGATGTAAAAGAGATTTTTGAAAATGATTTTAAAGATATAATCAAAGAAAATAATATTATTGAAGATACTGAGTATAGCAACGAAAAAGGTAAGCAATATAGAATTGATACTGTACTAATTAATAAAATTTTATTAAAAGAAATGGGATTAATTGATGAAAATATTATAGATAGTAATTTATGCACAGTTTGTAATAGTGGAATGTTTCATTCTAGAAGGACAGAAGGTATAGAATATCAAGCTGATGCAAGTTTAATGATGCTAAAAAAACATAAAGAAGATATATAAAGGAATATAATATATGTTTGACAATTGGGAAGAACTCGAAGAAAGTATAAAAGATTGTAATAAATGTAAACTAAATAAAGGTAGAACTAATATTGTTTTTGGAGTAGGAAATAAAGATGCAGATGTAATGTTTATAGGCGAAGGACCGGGAGCAGATGAAGATGCAGAAGGAATACCTTTTGTTGGAAAAGCAGGAAAGCTTATGGATAAAGCATTTAGTGGTCTTAACATTAATAGAGAAAATGTATATATTGCTAATGTTGTAAAATGTAGACCACCTCAAAATAGAGTTCCAGAAAAAGATGAAGCTATGGCTTGTCTAAATTATCTTAGAAATCAAGTAATTTTAGTAAAGCCCAAAATAATAGTTTTGCTAGGAAGTACAGCTCTAAAAAATATATTAGGTGAACAATATTCTATAACTAAAGAAAGAGGAAATATTATAGAAAAAAAAGATATTAAATATTTACCAACTTGGCATCCAGCAGCACTTTTAAGAGATGAAAATAAAAAGATAGATTTCTGGAAAGATTTAAAAGAAGTAAAGAAAATAGCAGAAGAAATGAATTTAAGTATTTAAAATAATCTATAATAACAAAAATAATATAGAAGGAAAATTAAATGAATTATGATGAAATAAGAAATTATTGTTTAAATTGTAAAAACAAACCTTGTAGCAATAATGGATGTCCACTAAATAATGATATACAATCTTTTGTGCATGAAAAAGATTTAAAAAAAGCGTATGAAATTTTGTGTAATACAACAGTATTACCAGCTATTTGTGGTAAGATATGTCCTCATAAAAAACAATGTGAAGGAAGTTGCATAAGAGGGATAAAAGGGGAAAGTGTTTCTATTGGTAAAATGGAAGAGTATATTGGAAAGACATCAATAGAAAATAATTATAAAATTCCAACTGAAATAGATGAGACTTTAAAGAGTAAAAAAGTTGCAGTCGTAGGAGGAGGCCCAGCAGGTCTTACATGCAGTGCTTTTCTTGCAAAAAAAGGAGTTAAGGTAACAATCTTTGAAAAATTTGATAAACTTGGAGGAATACTTACACATGGTATTCCTGATTTTAGACTAGATAGAAATGTAATAGATTCTACAATTCAAAAAATTCTTTATTTAGGAATAGAAGTAAAATATAATCAAACTTTAGGAGATAACTTAGAACTAGAAAATTTAATAGAAAACCATGATGCAGTATTTATAAGCATTGGAGCAAATATTCCTACTAAAATGAATATTGAAGGTGAAGAACTGAATGGAGTATTTGGAGGTAATACTTTATTAGAAAATGGAAAACATCCAGATTATAAAGGAAAAAAAGTTGCAGTAATAGGCGGTGGAAATGTTGCAATGGATGTTTGCAGAACAGTAAAAAAACTTGGAGCAGATGAGGTATATGTAATCTATAGACGTGCAGAAGAACAAATGCCAGCTGAAGAAAAAGAAATAGAAGAAGCAAAACAAGAAGGAATAAAATTTTTATTTCAGACAAATATTTTAAAAATTTTTGGAAACGATGAAAAGTTTGTAAATAAGATAGAATGCATAAAAACAAAGCTAATACAAAAGGAAGGCGAAACAAGACTTTCACCTGTCAACATTGAAAATAGTAATTATTTAATGGATATAGACTATGTAATTATGGCTACAGGCTCAAAACCAGAAGAAAGTATAGTTAATAATTTTGAAAAAAATAAGTATGGCTATATTAATGTAGATGAAAGTATGCAAACTTCAATAGAAAAAGTATTTGCAGGAGGAGATGTAGTTGGAGAAAAGTCAACTGTTGCATTTGCAGCAAGGTCAGGAAGAAATGCCTCAGAAAAAATAATACAATACTTAAAAAAATAAAATTTTATAAAAAGCATTGAGTTTGCATCAATGATGATAAGGTAAAAAAATAAGTTTTCGTTATTGTGTATAATCGAAAACTTATTTTTTATTAAATGTTTATACGAAAACAAAAATACTAATATTGTTAAGCGTTTATTTAGATATTTCTTGAATCTTGAAATTCCACATTTTCGTTTACAAAAATTTTCTTTATTGCATTTAATATAATTGATAATTTAGATTTTTTAACAACAGCAAGAGAGTTTTTATTTTCAATAACTGCTTCATATTTTCTATCTATTTCAACCATTTTATTGATATAGTAATCATTGAAAAATGTATAGTTATCGGCTGTACCAATTAAATTACTATAACTATATAAAGTTTTTCTAAATTCATATATTTCATTAGCAGTACGAATTTCATCAGCTCTTGCATTAAAGTATGAAGTTAAGATTAAATTTTGTGTATCTAAAAATGTTTTCTTAATTTGATTTTTATATTTATTTATAGTATCTGTTGCATTTTTAAATTTCATATATGACATATCTTTGGTCTGAATTTTATTGTTTAAATTAATTATTTTTTCTTCAATATAAAGTAATTTATCAAAATTTTGTTGTATTTTAAAAGCATTTTTTTCGCCAAACAAAAACTTGAATTTATTAAAAAATGCACTATTAGCAAAAAAGGTACTTTCAAATAGTACAGAAAAACCTGTTAAATAGCCAATTTGTTTTACTAAATTGCATAAAAGAGGATAGTAAGAAGGACTATTTGTTGGAAATGTTATTCCGTAATATGTTACAGTATCTAGTTTTTCATCATTTGCAAAAGAAGACATAAGTTGAACTGATGCTTCATTTAGTGCTAAACCGTAAGTTTTTACTTTTAAATATGTACATAATCCTAACTTGTGTAATACTCCATTAGAATCTTTTATTTCTTGAAAATGATGAACAATTTCGTGAAAAGAAAGCTTTTTGATTTCATCGAAACTTAAACCTTTTCTAAAATATAAATTTTCGTTTCTATAAAAATAGCACGCATCAGACATACCAGAAGGCATATCAGCAATATACATATTCATTCTAGAAATACGTGTAAACATATCATTATAGTTCAAGTTAAAGTTAGGAAATTTAGAGCAAAGCAAGCGAGATACATAAGTTGCAATTTCATTTACATTAATAGTATTTATTGGGCATATAACATTAATTCCACTTTTTTGTAGCTCTTGTTCAGCTGAAATCATTCAAGTTCTCCTTTGTAAAAATAATTATAAATATTATACACTATAAAAAGAAAATTAATATAACAGCAATATTAAAAAAATGTAACAATATAGTAATAATATTTATCTAAAATGTATAGATTTTTATATTGTTATGGTGTATAATATAGTCGTAAAATCTTACGGAAATAAAAGTTAAGTATAAAATGACACACAAAAAAGGAGAAATATTAAAATGTGGAAACCGAAGTTTATCAGTAATGATAAAGTGAAAAAATCAAAAGAAGATTCTAAAACAAAAGAAAATGATAAAAAAACAAATGAAAAAGAAAGCAAAAATATAAAGATAGCATTTGATATTTTAGCAGTATTTTGTATAGCATTATTTTGTATGTCGATAGTTCCTAAAAGCCTTCAAAATGATACATTTTATACAATAAAAATAGGTCAATTAATTAGAGAAAATGGAATAGATTATAAAGATCATTTTTCTTGGCATGAGAATTTACCATATATGTATCCTCATTGGCTATATGATATAATAATATCTCTAATATTTGATTTTGCAGGAGGATATACAGGAATATATATTTCAACTATAATACTATCTGTTTTGCTAGGCGTATTATTGTATTTTACAAACAAAAAAATATCAAAAAATCAAGTTATTTCATTCTTTATAACAGTAGGTCAGATGTTTTTGATGAGAGAATATATTGCAGCTAGAGCACAACTTGTAACTTTTATACTTTTTGTAGCAACAATTTTATTAATAGTAAAATTTTTGGAAAAACCAAAATGGTGGCATACAGCGTTGCTCATTATTATACCGATACTAATTGCAAATATACATTCAGCTGTATTTCCATTCTATTTTATACTATACTTACCATTTATTGCAGAATATGCAATTGCAGCAATCTTAGATTTTCATATTCCACATAAAGTGTTCCAAATGTGGATAAAGCAGAGAATAAAATTTGTAAATAATAGATTAAAAAAGGCTAAAAAGAATAAAGTTGAAAAGTACCAAGCAACTCTTGTAAAGCTTAATAAAACATTAGATAAGTCAAATCAAATATTTGAAACAGATTTAATAAAACAAAATGAGAGAAGAAAAAAGCCATATAAAATTGTCATTGAAAAAAATAACAACGTTTTAAAATTAATTATAATAATGATAATTTGTGCATTTACTGGACTGTTAACTCCAATAAAAGATATGCCTTATATGTACACATATAAAATAATGCAAGGAAATACAACAAATAGCATAAGTGAGCATTTGCCACTAACATTGATTGAACATATACCAATATTAGTATCAATTGCTTTAACATTTGCAATTGCAATATTTACAAAAGTTAAATTAAGATTAAAAGATATATTTTTCTTTGGAGGTCTTACACTACTTGCTTTAATGTCTAGAAGACAAGTTTCAATGCTTGTATTGTTTGGAGGAATGGTTGTATGTACAATGTTATCAAACTTAGTTGATATGTTTGATAAAAAGGGAACAGAAGAATTTATGAAATATAACACAAGCGTTCCAGGTGAAATATTGACAATACTACTGATATTTGCAATGAGCTATAGCTTATATAAACCAATTCTAAAATCAAACTATATTAGGACAAGTTCATATCCAGTTGAAGCAACAGAGTGGATTAAAGAAAACTTAGACTATAAAAATATAAAATTATTTAATGATTATAATTATGGTAGTTATTTACTACTAAATGACGTGCCAGTATTTATTGACTCAAGATGTGATTTATATACTCCAGAGTTTAATGGAACATATAATAAAGAAACAAAGAAATATGAAGGAAAAGATATATTCTCAGATTATATGAATATATCAGGAGTTGGCACATGGTATGATACAAAGTTTGAAGAATATGGAATACAATATGTAATGTGCAAAACAAATTCAAAATTAAAAATGCTTATTTCTAGGGATTCAAAATATAATGAAATATATAAAGATTCAAATTTCATAATTTATGAAAGAAAAGCAGAACAAGAATAATGGTTAAAAGTAAATGGAAGAAAAAATTGTAAAAGTTAAATTAAATAATGATGAAAACCAAAGGCTTGATACTTATGTAGCAAGCCTTAGTATCGTTATGTCAAGAAGTATGGCTCAAAAATTAATAAAAGACGGAAAGGTTACTGTAAATGGAAAGGCTCAAAAAGAATCTTACAAAGTAAAAGAAAATGATGAAATAAAAATTATTATAGAAGAGCCAAAGCAAGCTAGTATAGAGGCAGAAGAAATACCACTTGACATTGTATATGAAGATGATTATATAGTAGTAGTAAATAAGCAAAAGGGAATGGTAGTACATCCGGGAAATGGTAATCCAGATGGAACTTTAGTTAATGCAATATTAAATCATTGTAAAGGAAAACTATCTGGAATAGGAGGAGAAATAAGACCTGGAATAGTACATAGAATTGATAAGGATACATCAGGATTAATAATAGTAGCAAAATGTGATGAAGCACATATAAAATTATCTGAGCAAATAAAAAATCATGAGGTTACTAAAATATATACTGCACTTGTAAAAGGAAATTTACAAGAAGATAATGCTACAATAGATATGCCAATTGGAAGAAGCACGTCAGATAGAAAAAAGATGGAAGTTAGAAAAGATGGTAAAAAAGCAGTAACACATATAAGTGTAATTAAAAGATATGGAAAATATACATTACTAAAAGTAAAGATAGATACTGGAAGAACTCATCAAATAAGAGTTCATCTTGCACAAATAGGATATCCAATAGTTGGAGATGTGGTATATTCAAATGGAAAAAATGAATTTGATGTTATAGGCCAAATGCTTCATAGCACAGTTTTAGAATTTATCCACCCAATTACAAATGAAAAAATGCATCTTGAGGCTAAATTACCAGAATATTTTGAAAATGTATTAAAAAAGTTAGAAAATACGGAGGTTACTTAATGCCAAGCTGGATAACACATATAGCAATTGAAAATGAGATTATAAAACGAACTAATATAAAAGAAAAAAGCGAATTTCTTTTTGCTAATGTAGCACCTGATATATTAGAAGGACATATAGTAAAAAATGTCTCGAAAATAATTCCATACGAAGAAGCACATTTTTCAAAAATGGTAGAGAGAAATGGAATTATAGTACCACTTCCAGATACGGAAAAATTTAAAGAAATATATAAATCAAATTTTAAAAATACATTTGTATTAGGATATTATACACATTTATTAACAGATTACTTTTGGAATGATTACTGTTATACAAATTATTTTTATATGTATGATAAGCAAAAAAAATTAATAAAAGTTAATCAAATAGATGGAAGTGAAAAAATAGAAACATGGAGAGAAGCAATAGCAGATAAACAAAAAGATTTTAGAATATTTACTAAATATTTAAAAGAAAAGATAGATGATAATAGCAATTTCGACGATAATAAGATATTAAAAGATAGCAATGGATTCTCTATGACAAAAGATGATATATTAAATACAATAGATTATTTAAATAATATAAAAAATCTTAGAATGAGTCAAGAAAAGTATAATATTTTTAATGAAGAAACATTACAACAAGTCTTTGAAAAAAGTGTTAATTTTGTTATAGAAAAAATTTTGGAGGTTATTTAATTGGAAGATGAAAAAATAAGGCTACAAAAATATATAGCAAGTTCAGGAGTAGCATCTAGGAGAAAAGCAGAAGAACTAATTTTACAAGGAAAAATTAAAGTAAACGGAAAAACCGTAACAGAACTTGGAAGTAAAGTAAATCCAAAAAAAGATAAAGTTGAATTTAATGGTAAAGTTTTAAAAATAGAAGATAAAAAAATATACATACTATTAAATAAACCAATTGGATATGTAACTACTGTAAAAGACCAATTTCAAAGAGATACAGTAATGGACTTGCTAAAAGGAGTAAAAGAAAAAGTGGTTCCAGCAGGCCGACTTGATATGTACACATCAGGTGCTTTAATACTTTCTAATGATGGAGATTTTATAAATAAAGTAACACATCCAAAAAACGAAATAGAAAAAACTTATAATGTTACTGTAGTTGGAAAAATAACAAATGAAGATGTAAAAAGGTTGCAAGAGGGTGTTGAAATAGAACAAAATGATAATGAAAGATATTTAACAAAACCTGCTAAAGTAAAAATACTTAAAATAGATGAAGAAAAAAATTTATCAAGAATCCAGATTACTATACATGAAGGTAAAAATAGAGAAGTAAGAAAAATGTGTGAAGCAATAGGGAAAAAAGTGTTAGCACTTCATAGAGCAAAAATAGGAAATATAGATGTAAAAGATTTAAAGCTAGGTAAATGGAGAACTTTAACAAAACAAGAAATAGACAAATTGGTTAATAATTAAAAACTTTTACAACTAAAAAATTGATTAATAATTATTCTTAAAACTGTAAAAATTAATTAGTATATTGCAACTAAAAAATATAAACAAAGGAAAAAAATAAAAATGTTATACCAAAGATTTATTCCAGAGGGCTGGAACGAAAGTGAAAATAAATATTCTGTGCAAGACTTAAAATCTGCCTTAGATAAAAATACTACTTTGCAAGGAAAAATAGAAAAAATTGATAATAAGTTTAATGCATATATTAATTTAGGTAATAATATTAAAGGCATAATACCAAGTAGTGAACTTGGAAATATTATGAAAAATAATCCTTATGTTCAATTTAAAGTAAGTAGTATAAATGATGATGTATGCTATTTATCAAGAAAAGCAGTAAAAAATGAAAGCTTGAAGTGGGCTATTAATGATTTATCTAAAGGTGATGTCGTAGATGGAATTGTTAGAAACATTAAGCCATATGGAGCATTTGTTGAGATAGGAGGGGGAACCTCTGGACTTTTATACATTAATGATATTTCAGTATCAAGGATGAAAACACCTGAAGAAAAAATTAAAATAGGTCAAAGAATAAAAGTAAAAATAAAAGATATAGATAAAGAAAATAATAAATTTTATTTATCATATAAAGAAATGCTAGGCTCTTGGAAGGAAAATATAAAAGATTTAACAGAAGGGTCTATATTAAAAGGAATTGTAAGAGAAACTGCAAAAAATAAAGATGGTATATTTATTGAATTAAAACCTAATCTAGTAGGTATGTGTGAATATAAAGATAATTTGAAATATGGCCAAGAAGTGGAAGTAAAAATAAAGAAAATTATTCCTGATAAGAAAAAAATAAAATTAACTATTGTATGTTGTTGACATAAGTGGTATAATAAAAAAGTATAATGGCTTTTTAATTAATATATTTATAAATAAAAAAGCTAATTATTCTATAAAATAATTTTTGTAGGAGGATAAAAAATGGTAGAAGATAATGAAATTAAAACAACAATATCTCCATTTAGAATGAGAGAGGGAGAAATCAAAGTATTTGATGGAAAAGACGGATATGTGTCTATGAATCAAATTTTACAGAAGATAAATTTAGGTCATATAAATGATATACACTTTAAAATATTAGACCTAATTAATAAATTTGAATTTTTAACATCAAGACAAATGTTCCAACTTTTAGAACATGAGCAAACTGATATTAAAAGTCAAGATAAGTTAAATAATAAGCTAGATCAATTAATCAGAAGCAAAATACTTACAAGATATTATTTCACATCACCAGAAGGAAGCGGTATATATAGAGTATATTGCATGGAAAAGATGGGAAAATATCTACTTACATCAAGAGAAATAGAATGTAAATGGCAACCAAGTGATAATGCAAAACCAGTTGAAATGATAAAGAAAAAACTTGCTGGAAATCAATTAGTAATAGCATATATGAGAAAAGTAAAAGCATTTTCAGATTATAAATTAAAACCACAAATACTTGCAAAAACACTAAATAAACAATTTAAACCAATAGCAAGTATTGATTTAGAATTTAGTGGAAGAAAAGTAAGTTTTGTTTATGAAGTTATTAGAAGAAATGAAGATTGGGAAAATAAACTTGTTGAAAGAATGAACTTATGGAAAGACTTTTATGAAAACTTTGCTCCTGGAGATTCAGGATTTACATCAATTCCAGGTCTAATACTTGTTTGTGAAGATGATAGACATATGGCAGAAATCTTCAAAGTAATAGTTACAAATAAAATAAGCATACCCAAAATAACACTTTATTATACAACAGACTTAAATCAAAATAGTGACTCATTAAGCAAAAGCTTATATGATTTTATTGAGGAAAATGGTAAGTATAAAATAAGAAATGTAGAAGCAAAAATATTAGCATAAATCATAACCACCCCTGAACGGGTGGTTTGTTCAGATTCTATAAGGGACATTATATGAATTGTGATTGTCCTTATTTTTAAAAAAGTTTCTAAGAAAGTAGGAATTATTATGGATAATAGTATAGTAAATAAAATATTTGAACTTGATAAAAAAATAGATAGTATTGTAAATAAGACAACATCTTATTTTAATTTTGGTAAGGAGCAAAAATTAAATTATTATGATAAACAAGTGCTTGAATATTATCAAGAAATTTTAAATTTGATTATAGAAATAGCAAAAAAAGAAGAAATTAAAGATATTAAAATAATTGATAAAAAATATTTTAAAGTAGTAAATACTGCAAGTATGATGATAGAAAGTTATATGTCAGTATTACAATTTTATGGAAGTGTTGATAGATCGATTACTAGAGTAGAAATTGATGTAATTAAGCAAATTCAAGAAAATTTAAAACTAGATGATGAGTTTGAGATTAAGAATGAAATAGAATTAGCAGATTGTTATTTTCATATTGGTGATGAGAATAAAGCTAGAAATTTAATATTAAATTTTATAAAGAATAATCCAGATGAAGATGAAGCCTATATGTGTATACAAAATTGGTATATGTATGATCAACCGGACATTAATAAATTGGCTGAAGTAATAGATTTGGCAGAGCATAATAAACATATTTTGTTTACAGATTTTGGCTATGACAAATTGGTTAAATTTTATGATAGCGTGGGTGATATTAATAATAAGAAAAAGTATCAAGAACTTTATGATAAGTGGAAAAAAAATATAGAGACAATAGAGTTTTAGAATATAATAAGTTTGCGGGTTTTGTTTTACAGAGATTTAATGAAAAAATAAAATCGGAATAGCTAACAAAAAAATGTAGTTTATGAGAGTATAGGATTCTTTGTGTAAACTTTAAACTTCTTATGATATTAAACATAAATTTGAAATATTTATTTATGTTTTTAACTAAAATTAATATAATCGACAAATTTTCATTTGTCAAGGTATGTTTTTTAAGCCTGCTTATTTCTATTTGTAGCAGGCTTAAATTCAGCCTTTTTTCTTTTAATCTATATTTACCCTATCTGGAAAATATATTTTTAATTCTGACAATGTTAACCCCCAATTTTGATATCTACTTGTCCATTTTTCCGTTATTATTTTTGTTGATAAATACATACTTTTTTCTAGTGCTTGTATTGTTGGAAATACTCTTCTTCCTTTATTTAATCTTTTATAACTATTATTTA
>CANQYG010000014.1 GCA_947628015.1 uncultured Clostridia bacterium | reverse complement strand
TAATTGGGTATGGGCGAATAGTGATGGTGGTAATAAAGGAGGCTATGGAAAGGCAGAGTATACTTATTCAGATGGAAGTAAAGCACAAATGGTGTATTTATATACAAGACCAGGATATACAACCCAGAGTACAAAGATAATAGTAGGAACAGAAAATGAAATAAAGAGTAAAATGTTACAAGGGCAAACATTTTTAGGAGTGACAGGAACAGCAACATCAGATGCGACAGCGGTAGTAGGAGATATATTAACAGGAAAATCAGCATATGTAAAGGGAGCAAAGATAAATGGAAGTATGACGAATAACGCTGGAAAAACAGTTACAGCTAGTTCTGTCACAACAAGTGGGGATTATACACAATTAACTATTCCACAAAATGGATATTATACTACGGGGAGCAAAGTTCAAGTACTAAGTAGTAGCATAAAAAATGAGAAAGTTCAAGTGAAATTAAGATGCGCTAATTGGGGAAGTAGTGCTCATGGTTTGAGTGAAACTAACATTCCTACTTTTGGATTTAAGTATTTAAAAGTAGTAGAAGCTCCACCTATTGCTTCGTGGCAATTCCTTACGATTCATAAAAACTGGAGTGATAATACTTATGAAACTTCGTCACGATATAAAGCTGGGGATGTTATAGATATTTCTTCTTGGTCTTCTGTAACGATATCGTTAAGAGTTGAGAGTACAGATAAATATGCCACTATTGAATTATCTAATACTAAATAAGAATTTTAATTAAAGGTTAATATAAAAATAAAAAAATATAATATAAAATATATTTTTCTATTGAAAAAAAAACAAAAAATTGATATATTATAATTGACTTTTAATAAGTATAAATTGCTAAAAATTTATATTTTAATTAAGGAAAGGAGATTATAGTATATCATTTTTTATACTAAAATATAGTTATGAGTAAAGGAAAAAGATATGACGGAGAACCAAAACTTAATATGAAAAAAGTAATAGCAACAATATTTGTACTAGTTGTATTAATTATGATAATTGTGCTAGTATTAAGAGTTCCAAAGATAGATATTTCAAAAGGAAAAAATGTTGCTAATTCATACATAGCAGTATATACAAATGATAAATGGGGAGTAATTAATTCAAAAGGAGAAATAGTAGTAGATGCAAAATATGACAATATGATTATTATTCCGGATCCTACAAAAGATATATTTATATGTCAAGAAAACGTTGATGTAGAAAATGAAACTTATACATCTTTTGCAATAAATGAAAAAGGTGAAAAATTATATTCATCTTATGAACAAATAGAGGCTATGCAAAATGTTGATGAAAACGGTATAGTTTTTTATGATACAAATGTGCTAAAAGTTGAAAAAGATGGTAAATATGGTCTAATAAACTTTAATGGAAAAGAGCTAATATCTCCACAATATGATTCAATAGTACCACTTCAAAAGGTTAGTAAAAGCTTTGTAACAGAAAAAGATGGAAAAAAAGGATTAGTTGATAATGCTGGAAGTGTTATCATTGAAAATCAATATGAGGCAATACTTCCATTAACAAATAAATATGAAGATGGATATATAGTAAAAAGTGAAGATGATAAATACGGATTAATTAATTACAATAAAAAAGAAGTATTAGAATGTAAATATTCACAAATTATGAATATATGTGGAAGTGATATGTATGTTGTAAAAGAAGGAGAAGACATAAAATTAGTTACAGCTGATAGAAAAACAAAGCTTTTAAATACATTTACAGAAGCTATAAGCATTGATAATAGCAACCTTATAATAAAAGAAAATAACAAATATGGAGTAATGTCATCAGAAGGTGATATGGTAATTCCTCGGAGAATATGATGATTTAAAATATGCTTTTGACGGAAATTATATAGCTAAAAAAGATAATAAATATGGAATTATTAATACTTTAAAAGAGGAAAAAGTAGAGTTTAAATATGATTACATATCATATATGAATGAAGGCTTTATAGAAGCAGAAAAAGAAAATGGGGAGACAGATATTTTAGATACATTGTTCCAAGTTAAAACATCTGGAATTGTATCAGAAATTAATACAAAGCTTGGATATATTAAAGTAAGACAAAATGGAGAATATAAATATTATAACTTTAAGTTGGAAGAAAAAGATATTAAAGATGTTTTATCTGCAAATACACTATTCTTATCAAAAAAAGGTGATAAATATGGTTTTGTAAATGCAAAAGGAGAAGTAGTAGTTAATTATATTTATGATGATGCAACAGAACAAAATGATTATGGATATGCAGCAGTAAAAAAAGATGGAAAATGGGGAGCAATAGATACAACAGGAAAGGTTGTAGTTGAGCCAAAATATGAATTTACTAACAATACAGTTATAAGCTTTATAGATAAATGGCATCTAGCTCCTGACTTAAATGCAAATTACTACACAGATGTAGTAGAATAAAAAGGAGAAAAAATTATGGAACAAAAGAAAATTTATCCTTATTTAATAGATGAAAAAAGAATGGCTGGATATTATGAGTTACTGTTAGAAGACAAATTTAATTTAAAAATATTTGACAAAAAGAAAGACAAAGAAATATATGATTATTTCTTACCCAATATAAAGAAATATCTATTTTGGTCATTTGACTTGAATCAAAAAGAAGAAATAATAGAATATAAAAAGATGAAAAATGACTTAAAAGCTGCTGTATGTAGTAGTTATGCATGTAATGTATTTGAAAAAGAAGATAATTTAGTTATATGTTTTAGCACAGGAGTATGTTTTGCAATATTAGCTGATAATAAATTACTTAAATCTTTAACAAAATACGAAAGTTTAAAAGAAATGGAAGAGATTAATTTAAGATCTTCTGATGTATATGAATTTCCAGATGATAAAGAAGAACATAAATATGCATATATATTAGAATTGTATAAATTAATTTATTTAAAAAAATTAAGTAGAGATTTACAAGAGCCGGATTTATTTGATAAAACCAGAAATGACTTTGTAAAATTTACACAAGAAGTTTATGATATAACTGAAACAGACAAAGACCAATTCTGTAATAAGCTAAAAGAAAAATACAGTTTAGATAAACTTTATATTTCATTAGAAAATCAATTTGATTTATTATATAAAAATAACAAATTAAATGAAAATTTAATTTATAAAAGATTTATAATAATTCTTTTAGTTGTATTAGTAATCATAGGAATAATTAATTTAGGAAATTATTTAGCTTAATTTGCAAGAGCGAAAGGAATTTTTATAATGAAAGTGACAGTAGGAACAGATATTATAGAAGTTGAAAGAATAAAAAATGCTATACAAAGTAATTTAAAATTTGCAGAAACTGTTTTTACATGTAAAGAAATAGAATACTGTGAAAGTAAAAATTTAAGCAAATATGAACATTATGCTGCTAGATTTGCAGCAAAAGAAGCGGTATTTAAAGCAATATCAAATTCGTTAAAAAATAAATACTCTATATCGTGGAAAAATGTAGAAGTGCAAAATGATGAAAATGGGAGACCATATATAAACTTTATTGATATAGATATAAAATTAAAAGATGTTGATATAAGCTTGTCACATATAAAAGACTATGCAATAGCAAATGCTGTTGTAACTATAGAAGAATAAGGAGAAAAAATGGAACTTTTTGACTCACATGCGCATTTAGATGATGAAAAATTTAATATTGATAGAGAAAAGCTAATCCCTGAAATATATAATTCAGGGATTACTAAGATTTTGAGCTGTGGCTATAGTTTAGAAGGTAGTATAAAAGCAGTAGAGCTTTCTAAAAAATATGAATTTATCTATTCTTCAGTAGGAATTTCACCAAATGATTTATGCACAAATTGGAAAGAAGATGTGGAAAAAATAGATGAAATATTGAAAAATGAAACAAATAAAAAGATAGTTGCAGTTGGAGAAATAGGATTAGATTATCATTATGAAACAAATAAAGACTGGCAAAAAGAAGCCTTTATAAAACAAATAGAAATAGCAAATAAATATAATTTACCAATAATAATACATACAAGAGAGGCAGTATCAGATACAATAGAAATTCTTAAACAAAATCCAGTAAATAAAAAAGGAATATTCCATTGTTGCCCATTTAATAGAGAATTAATAAAAGAAGGATTAAAAATGGGATTCTATATATCAATAGCAGGCCCAGTCACATTTAAGAATTCAAAAAATGCAGAAGAAATAGCAAACTTAGTGCCATTAGATAGACTATTAATAGAAACAGATAGTCCATATCTAGCTCCAGAACCAGTAAGAGGAACTAGAAATGATTCTAGAAATGTAAAATATACAGCACAAAAAATAGCAGAGTTTAGAAAAGTTTCATTTGAAGAAATTGCAAAAGCAACTTATGAAAATGCAAAAAATATATTTAATATAAAATAAAGAAAAGCCATATAAGTTTTAAAATTTATATGGCTTATGTATTGTAACCAAATAAAATGTTGATACAAACTTAATATTTAACTTCAGTAGTTAGAACTCAACTCTAGAATAATCTTTTGCTTCTTTATTGCTCATGTAAACACTAGAACGATTTTTCTTTAAAAATTCAATAATATTGTAAACATCAATCCAAATTTCCTTGCTGGTATCTACTTGGGACTCATCAAATATAACTTGCATACCAAAATGAAGATGAGGGATGTTAATGTTGTTTACATTTTCTTTAATGCTATATCCAGTCATACCAAGATAGCCAATAACATCACCTGCATTTACAATAGAACCTTCTTTCAAATCTGGTACATAAGGGTGGTCCTTTCTTAAATGTGCATAGTAATAATATCTTTGACCATCAAAACTTCTTATTCCAATTCTCCAACCACCATATTGATTCCAACCAAGATGAAAAACTGTTCCAGACTCAACAGCAATAATAGGAGTACCAATACTTCCAAGTAAGTCATTACCAAGATGAGTTCTAGAAAATCCATAAGACCTAGAAGTTCCAAAATCTTTATAATGAGAAAAAGAATAATTTTTAGCAATAGGTAGAAAAACTTTTAATCCATAAGTTTCGTCATCACGAAATCCTAAAAATTCACGAAGAATAGCAGAATAAGCTTCATAGTAGTAATTATAGTATTTCATATTTTTTGCAACCTCAGAAACATTACCACATTCTTTAATTTGCTTAGCAAAAGAATCTAAATCTTTTTGACTAAATTTTTTAAAATTATTGCCATATTTGCACGCAAGTAAAGATAATAGTTCTATCCAATTATAATGAAAATCACTTTCATAAGAATCAATATCAAGATTGTATGTCGCATTTAAAGCTTCAACACTTACATTAAAATCTATCCATTTAATGAAATCTTTTTTTACACTAATAGACTCACTCCAAATGTATGGAATATTCAAAGACGAAGAAGATTCAATACTTATAAAAGAATGATTTATTAAAAATATAGTTAAAATCAAAGCAATAAAAACAAAATGAAATTTTTGGATAAACTTAATCAAAGAATAACACCTCTATAAAAAGTATATAGGATAAATAAAAAAATATGAAAATAGATTTTTATAAAAAGTAGATTTATGAAAATTTTTATGATATATTTAAGAATATCAAAATAGTTAGGAAGAAAGAAAATGAGGATAGCTTTAAAGAAATGGGAATAGATTTTGATAAATTTTAAAGTAAAAATAGTAGAATTAAATTGAAATAATAAAATGTAGGAAAGGAAAAATTTATGAAAAAAATACTAAAGCTTATAATTGCAATTTTTATTATAGTATCATTATTTGTTAGTAATACATTAGCATCAGACATAATTAATTCTACAGAAGAAAACTATATAAGTAATGAAATTGTAAATGAAAAAGAAATTGAAGAAAATGAAGATAATAATGTAAATGAAGTTGAAGAACAAATAGGAAAAGTAGAACGATTAAAAACTGGAGATATACCAATAATTGTATTTAGAATATTATTAGTAGTATCAATAATAGGTATAATAATATTATTAATAAAAAAGAAAAAGAGACATAAGCCTAAGAGACATAAACCAAAACAAAAGAAACAAAATAAAAAGAGAAAAATACAAAATAAAGATATTAAAAAATAATGTTTACAATTTATGTAAAGTATGCTAAAATTTATATGTAGGAAAAAATGAAAGGGATTAAAAATGAAAAAAATAATAAAAAACATTTTAATTGTCATTCAAATTATAATTTTAGTATTTTTATATAATAGTAATAATTGTGAGGCTACTAAAGTACAGGACATAGACTATACAGAAACAATAGAAAACTTTAATAATCCAGAAAGAGGATTTTACGATCATTTTCCATATAGTTTTTCAGTTACAGATAATAAACCAATAAATAGTAAGCTATCAGCAAATTTGATACATTTAAGATTAGATATAGGAGCATTTTCAAAAGCAGTAAATGGTAAAGAAGATTTGGAATTATCAGAAGAAATGTTAAATACATTTGATACAATGCTAAAAAAGATAAAATCAAATGGAGGAACAGCAATAGTAAGATTTGCTTATGATGGATTTAGAGGGACAGCAAATTTAGAGCCATCTTTGGATATGATACTAAGACATATAGAACAACTATGTCCAGTATTTAACGAAAATCAAGATGTAATTGCATATATAGAATTAGGATTTTTTGGACCATATGGAGAAATGCATACAAGTAAAATAAGTAGTACAGAAAATGTAAGTAAAGCACTTGATGTAATGTTAGATAACACCGTAGACAAAATAAAAATAGGAGTAAGAACACCAAATTACTATGTAAAATGGTTAGGAATAGATAGAGCAAATATAGATGAAAATATAACGCAAGAAGGAACAAGAGAATATAGAGTAGGATTGTTTAATGATGGATATTTAGGCTCAGAAAGTGATTTAGGAACATTTGCAAATAGAGAAAAAGAAATTACTTGGCTAGAAAAACAAGCAATTCATACATTATATGGAGGAGAAGTTGTTGCAAACTATGGTAAGGAGCCAATAAATACAACAGAATATATATCACAAGAAGGATTTAGAACACATACAACATATTTAAACTCAGGTTGGAATGATAAAGTAATAAAAGCATGGAAAGAAGAAATATATAATGGAGAAGATGAAATATATAAAGGGCAAAGTGGATATTTGTATATAGCCAACCATTTAGGATATCGTTTTGTACTTAGAAATTCAGAATTACCAGAAGATGTTGAGCAAGAAGGAAAAGCAAATATAAAGCTAGATATAGAAAATGTAGGATTCGGAAATTTAGTTAATGAAAAAATAGCAACAATTGTGCTAGAAAAAGACGACAAAAAATATGAAATAAAAACAGAATTAAAACCAACACAATGGAATTCAAGAGAAATCACAAAATTAAATTATACAATAGATGTACCAGAAAACATAGAAGTTGGAGAATGGAAAATGTATTTGAGAATATCTCAGTATGGAGATATGGAACAAGATAATAACTATTTATGTATTAGATTGGCAAATAATAATGTGTGGAATGAAGAAATAGGAGCAAATTATATAGGAAGTATAAATATTGTAGAAAAGCAAGAAGAACAAAAACCAGATGAAAATACAAATCAACCAGTAGAGCCAGAAGAAGATAAAAATAAACCAACAAAACCAGATGAACAACAAAAACCATCAAAGGATACAGAATCAAAACAAGAAAATAATAAGGAACAAAATATTAGTGGAAATAAAGTAAATAATGAAAAAATAGATAATACTACGAGTGATAAAGCAATACCACAAACAGGACAAAGATTATATATTGTTGAAAGCTTAATAGTAATATTTATATGCTTATCTATTTTCTTTTATAAGAAATCAATAAAGTAGAAACATTGATTTCGTTATATAAAAATTTTGAAATACACCTTAAATGTTAAAACATTATTAGGTGTATTTTTTTATGAATATAATGAGTAAAATTATATACTAAATAATATATAACTAATAAAATTTAATATAATTTATATAAAATATTGTAAATTTTTATACTATATGATATAAAAAATAAAAGAGCTAATGGAGGAAAAAATGAAAGAAAAGGAAAATAAACATTTGATAAGGGATGAAATTAAAGGCTATATTGCTTTTAGTGGTTGGCAAATGGGAGAAGTTGCGAATAGGTTAAGTGACAGAAAAAGTAAAGTAGCATTACAGAATTTATCTAATAAGTTAACTAAAGAAACTATAAGATATTCTGAAGTAAAAAAAATTGCAGATATTTTAGGATATGAAATAAAGTGGGAAAAAAAATAAAATAATTAATAAATAGAGAGGAAATGTATATGATTAGTGTAAAACAAAAAATAAAGGATATAACAGAAAATAGATTATTTCAATCAAAAAATGATATAAGTGAAATATATAGTGCTTTGGAAATATTATTAGATGAAAATTATAAAAAATATGATTTTGACAAATCTGTTAATGAAAAAGATATAAAATATATGACAGATGAAAACTTCCAAGCAAGCTTATTTAAATTAAATGAAAAAAGTAAAAAACGAAAAAATAATGGAGTATATTATACATCTGATGAAATTGCAAGATATATTATATGTAATTCGTTTCTTATGAAAATAGATAAAAAATTAAGCAAAATACATAAAGATGAAGATTGTATCAATATTATTCGCAATTTAGAAGAAAAAAATAATATTTTGTATAAATATACAATTTTTGATCCTACATGCGGTACAGGAGAGTTTTTAATAAATGCTATAAATATAAAGTTTGAAATATTAAAAGATGAAAAAATAACGGATGAAATTGTTCTGAAAATAGCAGAAACAATATATGGAAATGATATAGATAATGAGTCAATTGATATCTGCAAATTAAGAATATATTTTGCATTATTAAATAAATTACAAAAAAAAGAATCATTAATAAAATTAGCAAAGATAATAAATAAAAGATTTTTTACAATAGATTATATACAAAAATATGAAAAAATTAAAATGAAATTTGATATTATAGTTGGTAATCCTCCGTATGTAGAATATGGAAAGTATCAAAAAGAAAATAAATGCGAGTTAGAAAATACTTTTGGAAATATTTATGCAGATGTTTTAAAAAATAGTATTAATATGAGCAATGAAAATGCAGTTTTAGGATATATTATTCCATTATCATATGTAGCAACACCAAGGATGTATAAAATTAGAAGATATATTTTTGATAAATCAGAAAAACAGTTTTTAATTAATTTTGCAGATAGACCAGATTGCTTATTTAATAGTGTACATCAAAAATTAACAATTATGATTTTAAAACTAGGAACTAATAATCAAGAAATATATTCTTCAAATTATAAACATTGGTATAAAGAAGAAAGAAAAGAATTATTAAATGAGCGTGAAATCAATAAAATCAAAGAATATGATATAATGAATTATATTCCTAAAATAGGAAATAAGATTGAGGAAAGTATATATAAAAAAATATATACTGATGGAGGAAATAACTTATATAATGCTCAAAATCAAGATGGAAAAGATATATATATAAATATGAGAGCAACTTTTTGGATTAAAGCATTTACTTTTAATCCAGGAAGTAATGAATATAAACAATTTAAATATAAAAGTAATGAATATTATTTTATATTATGCTTATTAAATTCTAGTTTATTTTGGATATATTGGATTATAATGTCTGATTGCTGGCATATTACAAGTAAAGAATTAAAACATTGTGTATTGCCAAAAGAAATAAATAATAATAAAATATATGAAAGCTTGTACAAAAAATTAGAAGATAAACTTGAAAGAACAAAAAAATATATAGGTTCAAAACAAACTAATTACGAGTATAAACATAAACTATGTAAGAATATTATAGATGAGATAGATGATTGCATTGGTAAAGCATATAAATTAAATAAGGATGAAATAGAATATTGTAAAAATTTTGCTTTAAAATACAGAGTTAGTGAGGGAAGAAATGATTAAAGTAATAGATTTATTTGCAGGATGTGGCGGATTTTCGTGTGGATTTGAAAAAGCTGGATATAATATAATTTCAGCAGTTGAATTTGATAAAAATATAGCAAAATCCTACGAAAAAAATCATCCAAAAACAATGATGATAGCCGATGATATAAAAAATGTAGATAATAATAATGTTTTTAAAAAAAATGAAGCAACAATTATAATAGGAGGACCTCCTTGTCAAGGATTTTCTATGGCTGGAGCAAGAATAAGAAAAGGATTTATAGATGATCCAAGAAATTATCTGTTTAAACATTATTTCAATGTTGTAAAAATTGTAAGACCTAAAATATTTATTATAGAAAATGTAAAAGGAATACTTACAATGAAAAAAGGACAAGTATTCAATGAAATAAAAAAAATATTTGAAGATCCGGAAAATTTTGAAGGAAAGCCATATAAGATTCAATATAAGGTAATGAAATCAAAAGAATTTGGAATTCCTCAAAATAGGGAAAGAACAATAATTATTGGATCAATGATTGATTTTGATTTGGATCAAGAAATAGTAAGAACTAAAGAATATATAAAAGGTATAGATAAATATTTCTTTGATAGTGTTACAGTTTGGCAAGCTATATCAAATTTGCCAAATCCAACAAAAGATGGTAAAATAGAGACCAAAAAAGCAGAAAATAATTATCAAAAATTTTTAAGTTCAAAATCAGGAAAAACATATAATCATATAATGACAAATCATAATTCTACAGCAGTTAGAAGAATGGAAAAAGTAGGTATTAATGAAAATTTCACAGTATTAGATGAAAAAATAAAAACTGTACATAGTGGATCATATGGAAGATTAGATCCAAATAGTATAGCTCCAACAATAACTACAAGATTTGATACACCTTCAGGAGGAAGATTTATACACCCATTTGAAAATAGAACTATTACTCCAAGAGAAGCGGCAAGAATACAAAGCTTTCCAGATGATTTTGAATTTATTGGTACAAAATCTAGTATATGTAAACAAATAGGAAATGCTGTACCACCGAAAATGTCATATTTTTTAGGAATAATGATAAGGAGGATATTGAATGAAAAATAGTGCAGAAGAATATTTAAAAACTCTAAATGATAAATCAGTCTGGGTATTTACAAAACAAGAAACTGATTTTAATACTTCAGTATTAGCTGCAAAATTGTTTAATGAAATTCCAGATATTGAAAATACAAATATTGAACAATACTTTTCAGAACATCATGACGACTATGGAATTGAAACAGATAGACATAGAATGATGGTTATTCCTCAATTATTTGGTTTAATTACAAAAACTCCGTTTTATCAAAGAGGGGGTCAATATAATAAAGAGCGTTCAACAGCAGTATTTGATGAATTTAATAAATTGTTTGTTAATAAAAATGGAACACAAACGATTTCAGATTTAAAAAAATATAATGAACTAAAGACAGAGCAAATATTAAAGTTAAAAATTCATGCTATTATAGATACGGCAAATAATAATGAGAATTATGATGTATTGCCAGTAATCTATATATATAAAGTATTAAAAGATCTACAAGTAAAATATGACATTAATGAAATTTCTATGAATCATTTATATACATATATAATGACTTGTAAAAATTATAAAGATTTAGACAATGCTGTGGAATATATTAAAGACGATGGACCAATTTCTAAATATGTATCAATATATAAAGGAAATAGCAGAATAATAACGTGTATTAAAAAGAATATTAATTTATTTAATATTACTTCTAATAGTATTTCTATAAATCCTGAGTTTGATGAATATTTTTATAATAATTTTTTTGCTAAATATGATTTAAGTGAATTGAACGATATATTAATGAGAGATGTAGACTATGCTTATTTCCTATATAATGTTCAAGATTTTAATATCAATTTAATAGATAGTCCATCACCAGAATTAGTTAAAATTATTAATATATCAGAAGTACATCCAAAAGAAGTAATTAAAGTTGAAACATCAGATATTGAAAATGATGATGATTATGAAGAAAAAGTAGATAGCATTAATGAAAATAATATAAATAAAGATGTTGCTATTGGAGCACATAAAATTTCACCTATTTCTATTGATAAAACAAAAATTAGTAAAAAATATAAACGTAACCCATTGCTTGGAAAAATTGCTATTCAAAATGCTTATTATTGTTGTGAAAGAGATGAAAAACATAAAACATTTATATCTGCAAAAACACATAAAAACTTTATGGAAGCACATCATTTGGTTCCAGTAATGTATCAACAAGAAATATGGGATAAATTTGGTATAAATGTTGACTGCGTTGAAAATATTATATCATTGTGTCCTACATGCCATAGAGCTTTCCATAATGGTACAAAAGAAGTAAAAGCTAGTATAATTGAAGATATTTATAAGAAATTAGTTCCAAGATATAAATCAATAGGATTTGATATAACCTTAGATGAAGTTAAGAAATTATATAAGGTAAAATAATCTTCAGGATATTGTAATGTTAAAAGGAGAATTAAATGGCATCAATAATAGATAATCGAGAAAAAAAGATGATAGATTCATTAAGAAATGCATTGAATCAAGCAGAAAGTGTCGATATATTAACAGCATTTTTTTATTTTTCAGGATTTAATGCATTAGCTGATGAATTAAAAGATAAAAAAATAAGAATCTTGGTTGGAAATACAATCGATCCATTGGCAATAGAAGAGCTATGCTGTGCGGTTAAAGACGACTTAGATGAATCATTAGAAACTTATGCAATTAGAGGATATGGAAAACTAAACAATTTACAAAAGAAAGAAGCATATACAAAAAGTTTTATAGATATATTTAATAAATCATCACTATCAGAACAATTTGATAGTACAGATAGTCAAAAAGTGTTTAAAATGTTTTTAGAAAAAATAGAAAATGGTTCATTAGAAATTCGTTTAACAGCAGTTCAAAATCATGCAAAAGCTTATATTATAACGAATAAAGAAGAATATTCATGTTTTGGAGACCAAAAAGGAGTAGTATTTTCAGGCTCATCAAATTTTACATTTAATGGATTACTTGGGCAAGGAGAAATGAATGAACGTTTTTCTGATAATGAAAAATATAATGAATATAAATCTAAATTTGAAAATTTGTGGAATGATAGTAAAAGTATTGATATATGTATAAAAGATGGAAATAAAGACTTTGAAAAAAAATTGAAAGAAAAACTATGGATATTTGCACAACCAGAACCATATAAGATATATACTAGAATACTATATGAATTATTTAATTCAGCAGATAGTAATGATATTAATACACCATCAGAAATTACAAATGGAAAATTTTTTAATTTAAAATATCAGTTAGATGCAATAAAATTAGGAGTAGATTGTATAAATAAAAATAATGGCGTTATAATTGCTGACGTTGTTGGCTTGGGAAAATCAATAATAGCATCAGCCATTGCATATAATCTCGACATAAAAAAAACAGTTATAATAGCACCACCACATTTAGTTGATCAATGGAATGACTATCAACAAGAATTTGGATTAAGAGGTGTGAAAGTATATAGTAGTGGGAAAATTGAGGAGATATATAATAACTATTCAGATAATCCAGAACCAATATTATATATATTAGATGAAGCACATAGATATAGAAATGAATTAAGTAATGATTATCAAATGTTGCATCAATTAACCAGATCTAATCCAGATAATAAAGTTATATTATTGACTGCAACACCATATAATAATAGACCACAAGACTTGTTTGCATTAATAAAATTGTTTCAAACCCCAAGTAGATCTACAATAAATACGGTTGATAATTTAGGAATGAGATTTCATGAATTAATAGCCAAATATAATAAATTAGAAAAAGAAGGAAAGAAAAATTTAAGTGATTCAATAAAAAGTGAATTAGATAAATTAAGTGATGAATTAAGGGTCATGATTGATCCGGTAATAATTAGAAGAAGTAGAATAGACTTAAAACAAATAAAAGAATATGATGAAGATTTAAAAATGCAAAAAATTGAATTCCCAGAAATAATAGGACCAAATCTTGTTGAATATGATTTAGGAGATATTAGAGATTTGTATGTAAAAACTTTGGATAGATTAAGTAATCAATTTAATTGTGCAAGATATAATCCATCATATTATTTAAAAGATATAAATTCATTTAATGCAAAATATGGTGAACTATTTGGTGAAATGAATATACAATTATTTCAAGGTAACTTAGCTCAGTTTATAAAACGACTATTAGTTACTAGATTTGAGAGTTCAAAAGCATCATTTAAAACAACATTAACATCAATATTAAAATCTTATGAGGCAATAAAAAAATGGTGGGATAAAGGATATGTACCTATTAAGAAATCAGGATATTTATCAGATCCTAATGAAGAAGAAATTCAAATGACTTTGGATGAAATAAATAGTGAAGATGAAATATTAGATTTAGATAAAATAAAAAAGAAAGCAATTCCTTTTGAAAGAGAACTATTTAAGGAAGAGTATATAGAAGCAGTTGAAAAAGATATTGAGCTTTTAAAAAATATATATAACGATTGGTTTGCTGGAGATGAATTGGGAGATGATCCAAAATATAATAAAGTTTCAAAAACATTAAAAAAACTATTAAGTGAAAAACCAAATAGAAAAATTGTTATTTTTTCAGGATTTGCAGATACAGCTAATTATGTTGCAGAAAGATTAAGAACAGAAGGATTTAAAGCATTCTTATATACTGGAGGCTCTTCAAATAGTGATAGAATAACAGTAAAACGTAATTTTGATGCATCTTATAAAAAGAATGAACAACGAAATGACTATGATGTAATTGTAGCAACAGATGCACTTTCAGAAGGATTCAACTTAAATCGCGCAGGTGTTATCATAAATTATGATATACCATATAATCCAACTAGGGTAGTACAAAGAATAGGAAGAATTAATAGAATAAATAAAAAAATATTTGATAAAATATATATTTATAATTTATTTCCAACAGATATTGGAGAAAAAAATACATTAATAAAAGGAATATCAACTTTAAAAATGTTGCTTATTAATAATATTGTAGGAAGTGATACAAAAACATTAACTCCTGATGAAACATTGGAAAGTTATTTTAAAAGACAATATAAAGAAGCAAGTGAAGAAGAAAATGAAGTTAGTTGGGATGTTGAATATAGAAATGATTATAATTTAATAAAACATAATAATATTTTTATTGATGAAATATTACAAATACCAGAAAGAGTAAGAATTGTTAGAAAAAATCAAAAAAAAGAATGTGCAATATCATTTGCGAAACGAGGTAATAATTCATTGTTTGCAATAGCAATGCCAGAAGAAGAAGCACAAATTATGCCAGCAGAAAAAGTTTTGGGATTATTTAAAGCAAAGCAAACTGAAGAAGGATTTGAAGGGGACTCTATTCTAGATGAAAAATTTGTAATATTAAGAGATGAGATAAAACAAACATATCCAAAAGTAAAAATAGATAAAAGAAAAGGAATTGCACTTGAAAATATAAAGCAACTCATGACTATATGTGTAAAAGAAAAAGATTATTTAAGTGATTTATATGAAGTAATACAAAACTATGATGACTTAAGTGATGGAGAATTGAAATATATTGCTAATATAAAAATTATTCCGGCAAAAGTAGAAGAAATAGTAGAAGGATTAAGAGAAAAATTACCTGTTCATTATATTATTCAAATAAAAACAAAGGCAGAAACTATTGATGCGCAAACAGAAACAATTATGTTTACGGAGGATTTAAGAAATGATAACAATTAAAGAAGCAGAAGAAATATTAAAAAAAGAGTATCATCGAGATAATTATAGTTATTTAATTGGAGAAATTTTGTTAAATGACTTTGCTAAAGATGAACATAATGTAATTTTTCGTAATCAATTGTTTAAAAGAGTAACACAATTGGGATATTCTAATTCATGCGAATTAACAGTTTTTGAAGTATTTCTAAATGAAGGATGTCAAAATAGAAGAGTAAAGATAACTCAAGAAATGTTTAAAATATTAAGAGACTTGAGAATTGATAATGCAATAGTATCGTTTGTTAATAATGATATGGAAAATTATAGAATTTCTCTATTAACAAGTAAATATGAATATGATGGAGAAAAAATAAAAAAGATAATCTCAAATCCAAGACGTTTTTCATATTCGTTAGGATATGGTACAAAAACAAAAACAGCATATAAATATTTAATTTCAAAAGGTAAGGTTGAAAATTTAACAGAATTAATTTCTAGATTTTCAGTAGAAGTTGTTAATAAACAATTTTATTCTGAAATAGCAGAAGCATTTACAAAATTAATAGGCGGAAAATTTGGAAATAAAAAATATGAAAGAATATTGTTTTTTAATAAAGAAATTAATGAAAAAAAATATTCAGAATTTGGAGTAAGGTTAATAGGTCGTATATTGTTTTGCTGGTTTCTTAGAGAAAAGAAAAGTGATAATGGAATAGCATTAATTCCAAATAAATTCTTTGATAAAGATACAATTTTAAACAGTGAATATTATTATAATGAAGTACTTGAACCACTGTTCTTCGAATTATTAAATACAAAAAAAGAAATAAGAAAAAGTGAATTTTCAGAAGGAGAATTTAAATTAATACCATATTTAAATGGAGGATTGTTTAGTCCGCATGTAGATGATAATTATCTTTATAATGTAGATAAAAAGAAATGTGCAGAAAGAGTTAAAATACCAAATGAGTGGTTTTTAGACTTATATCAAACATTGTCAGAATATAACTTTACAGTTGATGAAAATACAGCATATGATATTGAATTGTCAATCGATCCAGAAATGCTTGGACGTATATTTGAAAACTTACTTGCAGAAATAAATCCAGAAACAGGAGAAAATGCAAAAAAGAATACAGGAAGCTTTTATACTCCTAGAGATGTAGTTGATTATATGGTTGATACATCATTGCTTCAATATTTACAAAAAGAAACGAAAATTAATGAAATAGCATTAAAAGGATTGATAAGTTATTCAAAGGAAGATGATGTATATATATTTAATGAAGTAGAAAAAAAACAAATAATAGATGCTTTGTATAAGGTAACAGTGTATGATCCAGCATGTGGATCAGGAGCATTTCCAATAGGAATGTTGCAAAAAATAGTATATATTTTGCAAGAATTAGATCCAACAGCAAAAATGTGGCTTAATAAAAGTACAGATAATATAGATCCAATATTAAAAAAAGAAATAGAAAATAAATTTAATGTTGGATCATTAAATTATATTCGAAAAATAAGTGTAATTCAAAACTCAATATTTGGATCTGATATCCAGCCAATAGCAGTAGAAATATCAAGATTAAGATGTTTCTTATCATTAATAATAGAAGAAAAAGTAAAAGATGATGAAGAAAATAGAGGAATAAATCCATTACCAAATTTAGACTTTAAATTTATTATAGCAAATTCATTGGTAAAATTAGATGACTCTTCACAAATGACTTTGTTTGAAAATATAGAAAATATAAAAGCGTTAAAAAATGTTAGAGAAGAATATTTTATTGCAGATAGTGCTCGAAGAAATGAATTAAAATTAGAATTTGCAAATATTCAACAAAATATGTTGCTTGAAAGTATCCAATCATTTGGAAAAAGTCCATCAAAAAAATATTATCAGCTATCTGCATGGAAACCATTTGCTAATGAATCAACAGATTGGTTTGATAAGGACTGGATGTTTGGAGTCACAGAAGGATTTGATATTGTTATTGGAAACCCTCCATATATAGGTACAGGAAGTAGAGATACTTCAGGAAGAATGACTCAAGAAGAAAAAGAATATTATAGAAATAATTATCCAAATTCAGCAGAATATAAAATTAATGTGTATGCTTTGTTTATGGAATTAGCAATTAATTCGTGTAAAGATGGAGGAGTATCAAGCTTCATAGTTCCAGATAGTTTCTTATTAGGAATGTATTTTTCAAAAATACGAGCATATATTTTAAAAACGTGTAAGGTAAAACATATAGCAATTTTAGGTTCAGATGTTTTTAATGCATGCGTAGGATATTCGGTAATTTATTTGTTCCAAAAACAACAACATGAGGAAGAAGACTTAATGAAATTTGTTGATGTTGTGCAAAAAAATGGATTTGTAGATGATTCGCATTCATTTGCTTATCCGCAAAGCTATGTAAAAAAAATAGAAAGAAATAGATTTAGAATATTTTTCGATAAAACGACTAAAGATTTGATTGATAAAATAGAAAATAATTCATGTAAACTAGGAGAAAATTATACTGGTCGAACAGGTGTAAGAGCTAAAATAGGACAAAAAAATATTTTAGCATTATCACAAGAAAAACCAACATATAAAAAAGGAATTACATCAGGATCGCAAGTTCTAGAATATAAAGTTGTATATGAAGGTGATTGGATAAATATTGATCCACCATTGTTAAATGCAGGAGGATGGGATAAAAATATTATAGAAAATCCTAAATTGCTTGTTAGACAAACAGCAGATACAATTATAGTTGCGTATGATGAAGATGGATTGTATCATTTAAATAATGTTCATTCATTTGCACCAGATAATGAAAAGTGGAATATAAAATACATATTAGCAATTTTAAATTCAAAAGTTATTAGATGGTATTATGAAATATTGGCAAATGAAAAAGGTAGACCTATGCCACAAACAGATATAGAAACATTAGAAACATTGCCAATAAAGTATAGAGAAGATTGCGTGGATGATATAGTAAAATTGGTTGAAAAAATAATTAATGATTATGATAATAAAGAAGTTTATATTAGTGAATTAGATGAAAAAATATTTGAAATATATGGATTGAATGATAATGAAAAAAATATAATAAAAAAATATTTTAGAATAAATAAATCAGAAAGAAAAACAGAAGATATTGTGGATTGAATAAAAAAAGAAAGTATGAGTTGTAAGGTAAAATCTATTCTTTGAAAAATAATTCAGAGAATAGATTTTTTATTGTATAATTATTATATGAAAAAAGTATTTAAAATTTTATTATAATAAAGAGAATGCTTTTTATCATTAAAATTGAAAACTCAATTGATACTTGCTCATAACCCGAAGGTCGATGGTTCGAGTCCATCCTCCGCAACCAATAATTTTACTAGAGTCGCAAGAGATTGTAGACTCTTATTTTTTGTGCCTAATAAGTTATATAAAAAATAATGGGCACGTTATGGGCACAGATATATGTAAAAAGGTATTTAGTAAACCTTGAATTTTCGGTATTTT
>CANQYG010000013.1 GCA_947628015.1 uncultured Clostridia bacterium | reverse complement strand
TTAAAATTGCCTTTTTTTAGGCTTATTTGTCGTGTTCTTTAATATTTACTTTTTGTTTCATCATTTTAAAACCTCCACTTTCACATTATGTTATTTTTATTAAGTTAAAAACTTAATAAAAAAGTAAAAAATCTTATAATTAGCTTACCTTAAGCTTTTTATAAGATTTTTCTTTTTTCATTTTTTATTAAATTATTACATACTTTTAATTTTTATTTTATTGATTTTATATTGATATTATGCTATATTTTTAACATAATAATTTTTATTAAGTTTTTAACTTAAATATAATTTATTTATTGTTATTTTTATTTTTTTAATTAAAAATCATTATTTTCATTATTGCCTTTTAAAAATAATTTTTCATTAAATCTCCATTCTTTCTAAATCAAACTTTTTCAACTCCTACTTTTTTGTCAACCTCCTACATCCTGGAATTAATACTATCCATCATACTCATCTTTACAATTTATCAAATTTTCCTTTGAACTATCGTTGAAACCAATGATTCCTTCTCCTGATGAAAACCCATAATTCGTACAACCAATTACTCTACAACCAGTGGACATATAACCAGCAATGCCGCCCAACATTATCAGGTCCGACTAACTGACCCCCTATTCACACAACCATATACAACAGCATCCCTGCAACAAATTCCTCCTACACCACCAATACAAGATCCAACTCCACTGACACTGCCATTATTTTCACAATTTCTAATATTCGACTCATATCGTACCAGTCCAACAATACCCCCACAACTAGTGTCTTTCCCATTAGATTTTCCTTTACCTTCAATCACACCGTTATTTATGCAATCAATAACTTCGCATAAGTCAGTTTCGTTCAAATCCTCAGAAAGTCCAGCAATTCCTCCAACACCAAATAAACCAGCAACGTCTCCATCATTAAAACATTTATTAATATTACCGCTACAATTGTATCCACAAATTCCCCCTGCCCACTGATTCAAACCTGTTATTAATGTTGAATTTTTGCATTCAAAAATTAACCCTTCAGTAGTATTTTGACCACAAATACCACCAACTCTACTTCCAACATTTTGCCCTTCTTCTAAAAAACACCCATTAGACGTAATATTTCCTTCTGATACACTACAATTTTTTATTAATCCTTTGTTTTCTCCTGCTATTCCTCCTACTATTCCTTTTCCTGATGTAATCTGGCAATTTTTTATTGTTACATTTTTTACTGTTCCTTCATTTACTCTAAACATTCCTGTATAATCTTCACTTGCTGTTATTTCTAACTTCTTTATGCTTTTTCCATTTCCATTATATATTCCTTTAAATGGCTCCTCTACTGTTCCTATGGAATTTGATAATTGTTCTATATCACTTAATTGCACATATACTCCATCTATTGGATAATCGTTTTCTGTTCCTATTTTTCCTAATTCATCTACAGTTGTTATTCCTTTTACTTCTTCATTATATTGTTCTAATAATTTATTAAACTCTTTTATATTTTCTTCTGTAATTTCTCCTCCTGCCATTTCTTCTAATACATCTGTTACATCTGTTTTTACTTTTGTATTACTATCATTGTCCTCCATTACCTTTTCTGCATATAATATTTGTAACTTTTCTTCTACTGACTTTTCATTATAATCTGTTGCTGCTTTTCTTGCCATATTAAACAATCCGTCTCCTGATAATGCCATATTAAGTGTTACTCCTGCTAGTATTAACAATATAATTATTGTCACTACTAGCGCTATTAATGTTATACCTTTTTCTTTTAATTTTTGTTTTTTCTTATTTTTTAATTGTAAATTAACTTTGTATTTACCTTGCATTTTTTCACATTTCATTTGTTTTTTCACTCCTTTTTTACATTATGTTATTTTTATTAAGGTAAAAACTTAATAAAAATATAAAAAATCTTATAATCAGCTTATTTCAAGCTTTTTATAAGATTTTTCTTTTTCATTTTTTATTAAATTTTACATACTTTTAATTTTTATTTTCTTGATTTTATATTGATACTATGCTATATTTTTAACATATAAATTTTTATTAAGTTTTTACATTAATTAAAATTTTTATTTATTTAAAAAATATAAAATACAGAAATCATATCATTTAACTAAGTAAAAAAATTAATAAGATAAGTAAATTTTACAAATAAAAACTTTTTTTTTAAAGTTAATAAGCTGGCAAAGTAAAATACCTTTGCCAGCTCTTTCTTTGAGTAATTATATGGAAATTAACCCCAGTATAAAATTTAGAATTACACCCATACTTCTAACTGAATCTTCTACTGCATCTTGTCTCCATCCTATACCGTTTTTGTGTAATATGATTACAACTGCGATCATACCGAATAAAAATATTGATATCCTGCCTAACATATGTTGTTGCCAGAAGTATCCTACAGTCCGCCCTGCTATAAAAATTAATGTAGCAATCAACGATATTATAAGATATTCTTCTGCCATATTAGTTATTTTTATAGCCATTGAATTGATTGCAAATACCAGTATGCTGATTATCACATTTTCCATCAAAAATCTTTTTAATCTTTTACTCAAAGTAATCCCTCCCTTATTGGTTTTATTTATAATTTTATATGAAACAAATAATGAGAGGAACATTTCCCTCTCACTATTTAGTGAATATAGGGAAATATATATAAATACCTATAAGAATATTATATCACGTTTACATAAGATTGTAAATACTTTTATTTTTTATTACTAACTAAATGTTATTATGTACTAGTCTTTATCATACACTTTACTTAAGGAGGTTTTATTATGGGACTTACTAACTCTTCTACTGGAAGTAAATTAAATAATCAGACTGGCTTTACAGAAGGATGTGATTACAAAATAACTTTAGCTGGTAATCCGAATACTGGAAAATCAACTATTTTTAACAGCTTAACTGGTATGCATCAACATACTGGAAATTGGACTGGTAAAACTGTTGAAAATGCTGCTGGTATTTGCACTTACAAATCAAAAAAATATTTATTTGTTGACATTCCCGGTACATATTCTCTTATGGCTGATTCTGAAGAAGAAAAAATTGCTAAAGACTATATTTCTTCTGGTATTGCTGATGTTACAGTAGTTATTGTAGATAGCACCAGATTAGAAAGAAACTTAAATTTAGTTTATCAAATAATGAATTTGACCGATAATGTAATCGTTTGTGTAAATCTTTTAGATGAAGCTCAAAAAAAGGGAATTTCTATTAACCTCAAGAAACTTTCTGAAGAATTAGGAGTACCTGTTGTTGGAACTATTGCTAGAAAAAAATCTACTTTATTTAATCTTCTTAAAACTATTAATATGGTTTGTACTGGAAAAATTATATGCATTCCTAATAAAATAAATTTTACAGATAATCAAGATGAAAATGTCAAACTAATTTTTGACAAAGCTCATGAAATAACTGAGAAAGTTTGCACTTTTTTTGATTCAAATTACAATGAAAGAGACAAAAAAATAGATAAAATATTAACATCTAAAAAATTTGGCATTCCAATTATGATTCTTTTCTTTTGCTTAATTTTTTGGATTACTATTGTTGGAGCTAACTATCCATCACAGCTTTTATCTAATTTTTTCAGCTTTTTAGAGCCTTACTGTGCTGGATTTTTACTATTTTTAAAAGTTCCAGATTGGTTATTTTCACTTTTAATAGATGGTGTTTATACAACTGTTACTTGGATTGTTAGTGTTATGCTTCCACCTATGGCTATATTTTTCCCACTATTTACTCTACTTGAAGATTTAGGTTATCTTCCTAGAATTGCTTTTAACCTAGATAAATGTTTTAAAAAGTGTTGTAGCTCTGGAAAGCAAGCTTTAACTATGTGTATGGGCTTTGGTTGCAATGCTGCCGGTGTTATTGGTTGCAGAATTATAAGTTCAAAAAGAGAAAGATTAATTGCTATTTTAACTAATTGTTTTGTCCCTTGTAATGGTCGTTTTCCATTTTTGATTACTATTGCAACAATTTTCTTTACTGGAGCAATTAGCTCTGGGCAAAATTTTAAAAGTAGCTTAATATCAACTTTTGTTGTTTTTCTTGTAATATCAATAGGTATAATGTTTACATTCTTTATATCGAAGTTGCTTTCTCTAACTTTATTAAAAGGAAAAACTGAAGGAGCTATTTTAGAGCTTCCTCCTTACAGAAAACCACAAATTGGTAGAATACTAGTAAGTTCAATTGTTGATAGAACTCTTTTCGTTTTAGGAAGGGCTTTAAGTGTTGCTATTCCTGCTGGGATTATTATTTGGGTGCTTTCTAACATTAATGTTAATAATATTAGTCTCTTAACTTATATAGCTAACTTCTTTGACCCTTTTGCCAGACTTATGGGATTAGATGGTTATATATTAACTGCTTTTATACTTGGTCTTCCTGCTAATGAAATTGTACTTCCTATTATTCTTATGTGTTATACAAGAGCTGGTACTTTAGTTAACTTAGAAAATATACAAAGTATTTTTAGCATATTAGTTCAAAATGGTTGGACAATAATAACGGCAATAAATGTAATGTTATTTTCTACTCTTCATTTCCCTTGTGGAACGACATTGCTTACCATAAAAAAAGAAACAGGAAGTTTAAAATGGACTGCTCTTTCTTTCTTAATTCCTACTGTTTGTGGAATTATAGTTTGTATGTTTACTAATTTAATTTATAATATTATAGTATAATATAAAATGGTATATAGAAATAAATTTTATCAAAAATACGATACCATCAACTTTTCTATATACCATTTTTATGCTCATTTTTCTATACAGCCAATCAAATCATAATCTCTTACATCTGTTATTTTACACTTTACAAATGTATTTATTTCAGCATCACCTTTTAAATATATGTAACCATCTATTTCTGGTACGTCCATATATGTTCTTCCTACAAAGTACAATTCTTTATCATCTGTTACTATTGCATCTTCTATCAACACTTCATAAGTTTTTCCAATATGTTTTTCTAAATTTTCTTTTGAGATTTGTTGTTGTAATTTCATTATTTTATTATATCTTGCCTTTTTCGTTGATGGATGAACTTGATTTGGCATTTTTTCTGCTCTTGTTCCTTCTTCTTTTGAATATGCAAAACATCCTAGCTTATCAAATTTTGCCCATTTTACAAACTCATATAATTCTTCAAAGTCCTGCTCTGTTTCTCCCGGAAATCCTACCATCAATGTACTTCTTATTATAACTTCTGGTATTTCTTTTCTTAATTTTGTAATTAATTCTTTTATACTCTTATTTGTTGATTTTCTATTCATTTTTTTAAGTATATTATCTGATATATGTTGCATTGGAATATCAAAATATTTACATATCTTTTTATTATTTTTTACTTCTTGCACTAATTCTTCTGTAATTGTTTCTGGATATGAATATAAAAATCTAATCCATTTTACTTCATCAATTTTACTTATTTTATTTAATAATTCTGCAAGTTTTGGCTCTCCATATATGTCTAGGCCATATTTAGTTGTATCTTGTGCTATTATTATAAATTCTCTTATTCCTTTTTTTACTAATAATTCTACTTCTTCTAATATATCTTCTTCTTTTCTACTTACATATCTTCCTCTTATATATGGTATTGCACAAAATGTACAAAAATTATTACATCCTTCTGCAATTCTTATATAAGCATAATTTACTCCTGTTGTAACTACTCTATCTAAGAAATCTAACTCATTATTTTTAGCTTTATCAAATTTATTTTCTATTAAATGTTCAACTTCGTTCCAAAATGTTTTATATTCACTAAATTTTATAAATAAATCTACTTCTGGTATTTCTTTTATAAGCTCATTTTTATATCTTTCTACTAAGCAACCTGTTACTATTAAATATTTACAATTTTGCTTTTTATATTCTGCCATTTCTAAAATAGTATTTATTGCCTCTTCTTTAGCTTGAACTATAAATCCACACGTATTTATTACTATAATATCAGCTGATTTTGGATCATTTACTATTTCGAATTTTTTCTTTTTAAAAATACCTATCATCATTTCTGTATCTATCAAATTTTTGCTACAACCAAGTGATATAAATCCTACTTTCATTTTTACCTCTTACATTTTATATTAATTCTTGTTTTTAATAAGTTCGATATTTTATTTTTTTGTTAAAATAGAGTTTAACCTATCTACCCCTCTTACCAATTTGTCATAAGTATTTTTATCTATGGTGCTTGTATCTGAGCCATAATCTGCAATTTCTGCCTTCATATCTAATATTTTGTATCTTTCTTCTTTATATTCAGTTCCTTTATCAATCATATAAACTGGTGTATAATCAACTTTATAAAGTGATGCTACTCCTTCTTTATCAACAAATATTTGAATATTTAAAATAAGCTCCAAATTTGCGTTTTCTACAGCAAAGTCTGATGTGTAATCTCCTACTGAATATGCAACAAAGCAATCTTTGAAATCTTGATTTTGAATTACTTCCATTTTTTGTACTGCTGATGGATGTGCTCCAATTATTATATCTGCTCCATTACTAATTAAAAATTTTGCTTGTTCTTGTTGTGTTTTATTTATTTCATTAGTATTAACACTTCCCCAGTGCATCATTACTATTGTTATCTGGGCATGTTCTTCTGCATATTCCAAGTCTTTTTTTACTAAATCTTCTGAATAGATATTTACTCCTTGTTTATAATTATCATAAGTATATGCTGTAATTGCAATTTTGGTCTTTTTTATTTCTATAATTTTTACTCTATTTTCTGGAGCTTCATCATAAGTTCCGACTGTTTCAATATCTATTGATTCAAGATAATTTTTAGTATTATTTAGTCCATCTATACCATTATCTAAAGCGTGATTATGTGCTAAACTAACAAAGTTAACTCCACTATTTTTTACAGCATCTGCAAAACTTTTTGTTTCATCTGTTATTGTTGTTTCATAAGTTCCTAAAGTATAATCTGCATCTTTAAAATACTTTGATACATCTTTAAAAATATTATTATAATCTTTACCATAATTTTTTAGATTATTTCCACATAAAATATCTCCAACTGCTGCTAATCTAATTATTTGGTTAGTTTTATACTCATTTACACTATTCATTTGTGCAGATGTTGATGTATAAATATCTTCTATTTGTGCATCAATTCTAGCTTTTTCCTCAGCAATTTTTTCTCTTTCTTTTATATTTAAAAACTGCATTATCGCAATACAAACAATTATTACTATTATTGATATAATACTTAATCTTACAAAAGTTTTATTGCTAATTAACTCTAATATTTTATTATCTTTTCTTCTAGTTCTTGCTCTTCTATTTGACATTTTTTCTATTCCTTTTACCTATTAATCTTTTAACTTATTGATAGTATATCTATAATCTTTTGAATTAATTATAGATGTTCCTGCAACTGCAATATCAGCTCCTGCATCTTTTAACACTTTAATATTATCTAAGTTAACTCCACCATCTACTTCAATTTCTGTATCTAAATTATTTGAATCTATATATTCTCTTATTTTTTTTATTTTTTCTATTGTTTCTGGAATAAGACTTTGACCACCTTCTCCCGGTTCTACTGTCATAACCATTACACTATGTATTAAAGGCAAATATTCATAAATATTTTCAACTGGTGTATTAGGACTTATCGCTATTCCAACTTTTGAATATTGTTTTATATAATTTATTAAATTAATTACTTCTTCCTTATCTTTAGTAGCTTCTATGTGAAATGTTATACAATTTGGCTCATTTGGAGAAAATATATCTACATACTCTTTTACATTTAAAGTCATCAAATGTACATCTAATGGAATATTTGTAATATTTTTTAAATTATCAGAGTATATTTTCATTTTTTCTACAGTATCATTTTTAACAAACTTTCCGTCCATTACATCAATATGAAAATAATCTGTGTGTGCTGTTTCTAATCTATAAAATGTATGAACTGATTCTTCCTCTTTAACATTTAATAAGGATGTTGCTATTTCCATTTAATTTTTCCACCTTTTATAATTTTTTTGTCGAACAATATTATAACATAAAAAGTATTTTTTTATAAATAATTATTTACCACTTTTTTAAATTTTTTAGTTCTTCATATATTTTGCAATAATTTTCATATCTTGATTCTGATATTTCTTGATTGTTTTTAGCTCTTTTTACTGCACACTCTTCATCTGCTTCTTTTATATGACTACAGCCTATGTAATTACATTTTTCCATAAATGGTTTAAATTCTTTGAAATAATGGGATAAATCTTCTTTTTCGATTTCTGATATTTCAAAAGTTGAAAAGCCTGGTGTATCTGCAACAAATGTATTTTTATCTATTTCATATAATTTAACGAGTGTTGTTGTGTTTTTTCCTCTTTTACTTTTTTCACTTATATCACCTTCAGAGGTTACTACATCATTAAATAAAGCATTAATTATAGTTGACTTTCCAACTCCTGAATTACCTGATAAAACAGATATTTTTCCTAGCAAACTTTCTTTTAAATTTTCTATTCCTGTTTTTTCTTTTGCTTTCAACTTGACTACATCATATCCAATATTTTTGTATATGTTAAATATTTTTTCTATTTCATTTTCTTCTACTAAATCACATTTGTTTATAACAATTAATGATTTTACTCCTAAACTTTCTGCAAAGGCCAACTGCTTGTCTAATAATAATAAATCTGGCTTTGGATGTTTCATTGATATAACAAATACTATCTGCGTAATATTAGCAATCTTTGGTCTTTTTATATAATTTTCTCTATCATATATTTTTTCTATTACATTTTCCTTTTCTGAAAATTCTACTATATCTCCCACAACTGGAGTAATTCCAATATTTTTAAAACTACCTCTTGCTAAACATTTATATATTTCTTTGTTTTCTTGATTTATTACTTTATATAAATTGCTTATATTTTCAATTATTATTCCCGTCATTAAATGTCCACCTTTATTTTCATATAATGCACATTAAATATTAAATTTAATGTGCATTAACTTTTTATCTATCACTTATATAGCAAGTTGCATTGTTGTCATATTCATCTATGTCTATTTCATCTGTAATTGATTTCGTTTGACCATTCTGTGTTATTCTAATTTCTATTTTTTGTTTTCCTGAACCTGTTATTGTTCCTAAATCTGCACTCTTTCCAACAGTTACAGATTTTTCACTTATCTTTTTGTTTCCGTTTACTATTAATGTTAAAATAGCTGTATTGCTTTCTTTTCCTGTTGTATTTGTACTATTTTCATTTTCACTACTTTTAGCTACTTCTGGTACATTTTCTAATATTAATTTTATAGTTTTTTCTTCTTTTTCAATTTTATTTACAGTAATATCAACTGTCGTTCCTGTTTCTACTTCTTTTCCAGATTCAACACTTTGTGAAATTACTTTTCCGTTTTCTTTTTCTTTATCATTTATATAAGTTATATTTGCTTTTAAATTAGCATTTACTAAAGTTGCATTTGCTGTTCCTTCATCCATTCCTATTACATAAGGAACTTTTGTTTTTTCTGCTCCACTACTTACTTGTACTTTAACTTCATCACCAGATTTAACTATAGTTCCTTCTGCTGTTTCTTGCCCTATAATGTAACCTTGTTCAACAGTTGGACTAGTTTTTATTTCTTCTATTAATGTAATTCCCATTGATGTTGCCATTTCTCTTGCCTCATCAACTTTTTTACCTATAAAACTTGGAAGTTCAAAAGTTTCAGGGCCTTTACTTACTATTACTTTGATAGTAGTGTCTTTTTCTACTTTTTCTGCATTTTCTTTAAATTCAGGCTCTTGAGAAATAATTTTTCCAGCATCTACTTCACTGCTTGCTACTTCTTCTGACTCTATTTTTAATCCAAATGATTGAGCTTTTGACTCAGCCTCGCTAAGTGTCATATTTACTAAGTTTGGAACTTCAACTTTTACTTTAATACCTCCATCTAGTGCTAGTTTTGTTCCAAAAAATACTAAAAGGAATATTAGTATTAAAGCTATAATAAATATTAAAATTTTTACTTTTGGATGCTTTTTAAAGAATTTTCCTTTTTGTTTAGAATCCTCTTTTTCTGTTTTAACTGCTTTCATAACTCTAGTATATTCGCCATCTTTGTTTTCAATTATAACAAAATCACCATCTGGGTCTTTTAAAGCTTTTGCTAAGTCTTTAAGCATTTCTGTTGCTGATTGGTATCTTTCAGTTGGCTCTTTTCTCATTGCTTTTACAACAATTTGATTAATTGCTATCGGTATATTTTTGTTAATTTCTATTGGTTCTTTTGGTTCTTCTTGCATATGTTTAAGTGCTACTGATACAGGAGTATCTGCATCAAATGGTACTTTACCTGTAAGCATTTCAAACATTACAACACCTAATGAATAAAGGTCTGATTTAGCATCTGTTATTCCACCTTTTGCTTGTTCTGGTGAGAAATAATGTACAGAGCCTATTGTTGTCCCAAAAGCTGTTATTGTTGAATTTGAAACTGCTTTTGCTATTCCAAAGTCTGTAACTTTTGCAATTCCATCTTCAGTAATTATTATATTATGTGGTTTTATATCTCTATGAACAATTCCATTTTTATGTGCTTCTTCTAGTGCAGAGGCAATTTGCATAGCTATATTTACTGCCCATTTCCACGAAATTACTCCATCTTTTTTTATTATTTGCTTTAATGTTTTACCTTTAACTAATTCCATTACTATGTAGTAAAGATTTTTTTCTTCTTCATATCCTACATCATAAATTGATACAATATTTGCGTGAGAAAGTCCTGCTGCTGATTGAGCTTCTGTATTAAATCTTTTTATAAAGTCTGTATCTGTCGTATATTCATCTTTTAAAACTTTTACAGCAACATATCTATTAAGTACGTGGTCTTTTGCTTTAAAAACAGTCGCCATTCCACCATTTCCAACTTCTTCTAAAATTTCATACCTATTCCCTATTATTTTACCTATTAAGTTCATAATTATAGCCTATGTTAGTAAATAATTACTAACACTCCTCCTTTCTTTTGTATGTAAGACTTTTCTTACATAAATATCGGCATTATCTTATAATTATTGCTGTTATGTTATCATTTCCACCTAGGTCATTTGCTCTTTGTACTAACATTTTTGTTGCATCTGCTGGATTTTCATTAATAATTTTTTCAACTTCAGATTCTGTTACCATATTAGTTAAACCATCTGAGCACATCAAAATAGTATCTCCATCAGTAAATCCACATACAATCTCATCTGATTCTACATAAGTTGTACATCCAAGAGCCTTCATAAGCATGTTTTTCTTTGGGTGATTTACACTTTCTTCTTTAGTAATCTTTCCCTCATCTACTAACTGTTGTACATAGCTGTGGTCTTTGGTTAATTTACGCATTGTTCCTTTATGCATTTTATAAACTCTACTATCTCCTATATGTGAGATAAAAGCTTTATTTTCATATATTAAACATATATCTAATGTTGTTCCCATATTACTTATTTCTGCATTTTCTTTTGATTTTTCGAACACTATCATATTTGCATATTGAATGCTACTTTTTAATAAATTTAGTAAATCATCTTTTTCTGTTTTGTTTTTATCAAAATTGGTTAAAATATAATTTTTAGCTGTAGTTACTGCTAGTTTGCTTGCAATTTCTCCACCATTATATCCACCCATCCCATCTGCTAATATAAAAAGTTGTACTTCATCATCTGGGTAACTTATATAAAAATAATCTTCATTAATTTCTCTTGCTTTTCCCACATCTGAGGTTGCAAAAGCATTTGCCATTAATTATTCCTCCTAATTATATTAATTATTACCTAATTTATGTCTAATTATTATTTTTATAATAGTCATTATCTCTTTTTCATTAGTTTTTTAAATTTTTTCTTCTAAGTTGGCCACACGCTGCATCTATGTCTGAGCCTAACTCACGTCTTATTGTAGCCACTATTCCGTGTTCATTTAGATAATCTCTGAATTTAATTATGTTTTCTAAAGAACTTTTTGTATATTTTCCATTTTCAATCTTATTTATCGGTATAAGATTTACGTGACATAACATCCCTTTAATTAAACTTATAAGTTCATCAGCATCTTTTAGATTGTCGTTGTTGTCCTTTGCCAAAGCATATTCAAAAGAAATTCTTTTATTCGTCTTATCAATATAATATTTGCAAGCTTTCATTAACTCTTGTATATTATATGCGTTATTTACAGGCATCATACTTGATCTTGTTTCATTATTAGCACTGTGTAATGAAATTGATAATGTGCACTGAATATTCTCATCTGCAAACTGGTATATTCTTGGAACTACACCACTTGTTGATACGCTAATGTGTCTTGCTCCAATATTTAATCCTTTAGGATTATTTAATATTTTAATTGCATTTAAAACATTGTCGTAGTTATCCATTGGCTCTCCTATGCCCATAAATACAACATTTGATATTTTTGAGTTCGTATCTTGTTCTATTGCAATAATTTGTTCAATAATTTCTCCAGATGTTAAATTTCTTTCAAAAGGGATACCTGTTGATGCGCAAAATTTACATCCCATCTTGCATCCAATTTGTGATGAAACACATACTGTTTTTCCAAAATGATATTCCATAAGTACTGATTCAATAGCATTTTCATCAGAAAGTCCAAATAAATATTTTTTTGTTCCATCTTTAGATTCTAATTTTTTAATAATTTTAAAATTACATATATCATAATTTTCATTTAACTTTTTTCTTAAGTCTAATGATAAATTAGTCATTTCATCAAAACTTTTTACTTTATCTATGTATAACCATTTAAAAATTTGCTCTGCTCTAAATGATTTTTCACCTATACTTAATAATTCTGCCTTTAATTCTTCTAAGTTATAATCCTTTATGTTTTTCATATAATTCTCCTAGATTAGAATTTTATATTATTCTTCATCTTCTTTTTCAGTAACGCTTATATGAACATCTTTTAATTGTTCTTCTGTAACAACACTAGGTGCGTTCATCATTACATCTCTTGCCTTTTTATTTTTTGGAAATGCAATTACTTCTCTAATATTGTCTGAATCAGCTATAAGCATTACCATCCTATCTAATCCCGGTGCACAACCTGCATGTGGAGGTGTTCCATATTGAAAGGCTGTATATAATGCTCCAAACTTTGATTTAACATCATCTTCTGTATAACCTGCAATTTCAAAAGCCTTTACCATTGTTTCAGGATCGTGATTTCTTACAGCTCCTGATGAAACCTCATATCCATTACATACTAGGTCATATTGATAAGCTAAAATATCTAAAGGATTTTTAGTATTTAGCGCCTCTAATCCACCTTGTGGCATTGAAAATGGATTATGACAGAAATCTATTTTGTCTTCATCTTCGTTATATTCATACATTGGAAAATCAACTATCCAGCAGAATTTGTAAACATTTTTTTCTAGTAAATCAAGTCTCTTTCCAAGTTCTATTCTTACTAAACCTGCAATCTTTTGAGCTTTGCTTAATTCATCTGCTATAAAGAATATACTATCTCCAGCTTTTGCACCAATTTCAGTTTTTATTTCATCTGTAACAAATTTAGCAATTCCACCAGTTAAGTTATTTTCTTCATCTATTTTTACCCAAGCTAAACCTTTTGCACCCGCTTCATTTACTGCAAATTCAGTCATATCGTCAAAGAATTTTCTTCCTTGCTCTGCACCTTTAGGTACAATTATTACTTTAATTGTTTTACCTTTAAAAGCATTAAATTCAGTATTTGTAAATAGCTCAGTTGCATCTTTTATAATTAATGGATTTCTTAAATCCGGCTTATCAATACCGTATTTTTCCATAGCTTCTTTATATGGAATTCTTATAAATGGACCTTCATCAACGCTCCAATTTGTATGCTCTTTATAAACTTTTGGTAGCACTTGTTCAATAACATTGAAAACATCTTCTTGTGTTGCAAAAGCCATTTCTAAATCTAATTGATAAAACTCTCCTGGAGCTCTATCAGCACGTGGATCTTCATCTCTAAAACAAGGTGCTATTTGATAATATTTATCAAATCCAGAAACCATAAGTAATTGTTTAAATTGCTGTGGAGCTTGTGGTAAAGCATAAAACTTTCCAGCGTGCAATCTACTAGGCACTAGATAATCTCTTGCTCCTTCTGGTGATGAATTAGCAAGTATTGGTGTTTGAATTTCTACAAAACCTAATTCATCCATATATTTTCTTACAGATTTCATTATTTTAGAACGTAATAAAATATTGTTATGTATTCTTTCATTTCTTAAATCAAGATATCTATATTGTAATCTTAAATCTTCTCTAACATTTGCAATATCTATTTTTTCAGAATTAATTTCAAAAGGTAAAGTGCTTTTGCATTTACCCAATATTTCTAATTTGCTAACAATTACTTCAATATCTCCTGTTGGCATTTTAGGATTTTTGTTAGAACGCTCTTTAACTGCCCCCTTTATGCTAATTACAGATTCAGGAGTAACGTCATCCATAATATCTTTTAAATCACTTGATATAACAAGTTGAGTAATTCCTTTTTCATCTCGTAAATCTACAAACTCAATTTCTCCTAGATTTCTAATTCTTTGTACCCAACCAGCAAGCATTACTTCTTCATTTACATTTTTTATATTTAATTCTCCACAGTTATGGTCTCTATACATTTTTTAACTCCTTATAATTTGTTACTCGCATTATTTTAACATAAATATATAATATTTTCAATTATTTTATATACATCTTTTTACTTAATTTTTTGTCTTACATATTCGTATATTATAATTCCTGTTGCAACAGAAGCATTTAGACTTTCAGTTTTTCCTAGCATTGGAATTTTAATCTTTGTAAAATCTAAATTTTTTATTTCATCAGATACACCATTTGCCTCATTTCCAATTACAATTACTTTTTTGTTATAATCAATATCGTAAATACTCTTTTTACCATCTAAAGCAGTTATTAATACTTCATATCCATTTTTGTTAAGATTTATTAAGGTATCTTTCAAACTATCTGTTTCTATGACATTAACCCTATATATTGCACCCATAGTTGACCTTATAACCTTTGGACTGTAGCAGTCTACAGTATTTTTTGAAACAATAATTTGATTTATATTTGCAGAATCTAAAGTTCTTATAATTGTTCCTAAATTTCCCGGATCTTGAAGGCCATCTAATGCTACTAAAAAATCTGCATCATTTATCTTTTCACATACTTTCTTTTTGATAACTGCAAGCACTCCTTGTGGTGTTACAACATCAGAAAGAGTATTAAATAAGTTTTCTGTAACTGTAATTACTTTATAATTAGATACATCAAAATCTAAATTAATTCCATCTTTTAAAATAATAAGTTCAATATCTTGATTTTCATTTATTGCCTCTTTAAGCATTTTTAATCCTTCAACCAAGTATTTTTCTTTTCTAAACTTCTTTTCTTTTAATTTCTTTATTTCTTTTACAATTTCATTATCTTTGCTAGAAATCAACATTTTTTCTTCCTCTTTTACATTAGATTTAAATATTATTATTTTAAAATTTTAATAAAATTTTTTGCCTCTATCATTTCATTTTTATTTTCAACATTTAATGTTACATAAGGTTTTCCAGATGCTGAAAAATGAATATTATTTTTATATTTTTCTAAAAGATTATCAACATTTTCATTATTAAATTCAGAAAATGTAAACACAATCCCCATTGGTTTAGATTGAATTTTAATTATATTTTTTTCTCTTGCCATATTCTTAATTCTTGCAATCTCAATTAAGTTGTTTACTTCATTAGGAAGTTCTCCATATCTATCAATAACTTCATCAATGATATTTCCTATATCTTCTTCCGTTTTGCAATTTGCAATGTCTTGATAAATCTCAATCTTCTGACTTGAATCTTCTATGTAATTATCTGGAATATAAGCAGAAACATTTAAATCAATTGTTATATCAACATCTTCTTCTACTTTCTCACCTTTTTCTTCTTTGATTACTTCATCTAAAAGTCTTGAGTACATATCATATCCAACTTGTTCCATATGACCACTTTGAAATTCTCCAAATATACTTCCAGCACCTCTAATTTGTAAATCTCTTGTTGCAATTTTAAATCCAGAACCAAACTCTGTAAACTCCTTTATTGCTTTTAATCTCTGACTTGCATCTTCACTAATCATTTTATCTTTTCTATATGTAATGTAACTGTATGCTTGCCTATCACTTCTTCCAACTCTGCCTCGTATTTGATATAGCTGAGCTAAACCAAACCTGTCAGCATTTTCAACAATTATTGTATTTGCATTTGGTATGTCAATACCTGACTCAAGTATAGTTGTGCAAACCAATACATTAGTTTTTTTGTCGATAAAATCTTGCATTATTTCTTCTATCTCTTGACCAGACATCTTTCCGTGAGCATAGCTTACTTTAGATTCTGGAACTAAATTAGAAATTTCTAAAGCTTTATTAGAAATATTACTTACATTGTTGTATATGTAGTAAACTTGACCATCTCGCTCAAGCTCTTTTGTTATAGCCTCTCTTATTACTTCTTCGTCATATTCTAAAACATAAGTCTGAATTGGCTTTCTGTTATGAGGAGGTTCATATATAACAGACATATCACGTATTCCTACAATTGACATTTGAAGTGTTCTAGGAATAGGAGTCGCTGTCATAGTAAGTACATCAATTGTTTCCTTGTAAGTCTTAATTTTCTCCTTTGCCTTTACACCAAACCTATGCTCTTCATCTATTATTAGAAGACCTAAATTGCTAAACTCAACATCTTTACTAAGCATTCTATGTGTGCCAATTACAATGTCAACTTCTCCCATTTTTAGCCTTTGAACAGTATCTCTTTGCTGTTTTACAGTTCTAAACCTATTTAAAAGCTCTACTTTAATAGGGTAATCTTTCATTCTTGACTTGAACTCTTGATACTGTTGATTTGCTAAAATAGTAGTTGGAGCTAAATATGCGACTTGTTTTCCGTCCATTACAGCTTTAAAAGCAGCTCTTATAGCAACCTCAGTTTTGCCATAACCAACATCTCCACAAAGAAGTCTGTCCATTGGTCTATTGCTTTCCATATCTTTCTTTACTTCTTCAATGCACCTTAGTTGGTCAGATGTTTCTTGATACTCAAAACTATCTTCAAATTGAGTCTGCCAAGGAGTATCTTTTGAAAAAGCATATCCATTAGAGTGTTCCCTTTTAGCATATAAATTAATAAGCTCTTTGGCAACTGCACGTAAGTTACCCTTAACTTTTGCTTTTGTTTCTTGCCATTCCTTGCTACCTAATTTGTTAAGCTTAATTCCATCTTCTACACCTATGTATTTTCTAACATTATCAAGGTTTTCAGTTGGAACATATAATGTGTCTCCATCCCTATAAGTAAGAATTATATAATCTTTAATATTGCCATCTGTTCTTATTGTTTTGACACCATTAAATATAGCAATACCATGATTTCTATGAACTACTAAATCACCCACTTTTAAATCAGCAAAAACAATCTTCTCACCTGTCATAAATTTGTCATTTGGCTTTTTTACCTTCTTCTTTTGCACATTTAAAAATTCATCACTGCTTACAACTAAAACTTTAGTCTCTCTATTTTCAAATCCACTAGAAATAGCACCAGTAGATAATATAATTTCACCCGGTTTTAATATAATGTTGTCTAAATCATCTACCTCAACAATGTTAGTTAGCTTTAAATCATCTATGTTTTCAATTATTTTTGCAATCTTGTTTCTGTTTTCTTTGCTACCAGCTAAAATTACAACTTTCTTTTTAGACTTGATAGCATCTTTAAGACCAATTTCAAGATTTTTAATGTCTCCCTTGAATAAATTAACTTCTCTAAATTCAAAGTGATTTTGTTTTTCATCCGCTTCTTTTAAATTAATTACATCTTTTTTATTAAACTCAAAATCTAGAGTATTTTCTAAAGCTTCTGGAACAAACCTTTCTTTTTCTGTAATATCTTTGATTAAATTTTTGTTATCCTCTTTTATTCCATTAATTCTCTGTAAAACTTTATCAGGCTCATCTATAAAAACATTAAAATCATTGCAATAATCTAGAATAGAATCTTGAGAAGTATAAAATTCATTAAAATATTTGTCTATCTTGTTTTCATAAATTCCTTGCCTGATTTCTTCAATGTCAGATACAATATCTTTGGTTAAATTAATGTAATTATCTTCAATTCTTTTAGCAACAAAATCACAATTAATTTCTAAAATATTCTCTTTTATAGGAGTAATTTCCACATTTTTTACCATTTCTGTGGAACGTTGAGAAGATATGTTAAACTTTCTAATAGAATCAACATCATCACCCCAAGTTTCAATTCTAATACCCTCTTGTTCATTTAGAGCAATGTCCAATATGTTTCCTCTAATACTAAAATCTTGCCTTCCTTCTACTATAGGCTTTCTTTCGTATCCAAGCTTTATTAATTTTTCTTTAATCTCATCAAACAAAACTTGACTATCAGTAGATATTTTAATTTTGTTTTCAAATAAACTCTTTTTGCTTATCATTTTCTGCATGACAGCTTCTATAGTAGTAACTATAATTAAAGATTTGTTAGAATTTATTTTGTTAAGAATATCCATTCTTTTAAATAAAATGTCACTGCTCTCTACATCATAATCATAAATTGAAATCTCTTTCTTTGGAAAATATACTACATTGTCACAAAAATAAGATAAATCTTTTACAATTTTTTGCGCTTGAAGTTCATTGTAAGTAATTACTAAAACCTTTTTATTTTTCTCTTTTTGAGCAAGAGCAATTAAAGCACTTTTAGATACGCAAACTAAACCCGATAATGTTATCGGGTAAGTATCATTTTTTATAAAAGATTGATAAGTTTTCGTTTGTGATAAATCTCTTAAAATGTAATTCATTTGGATTCCTTTTATAACTTTTTAATTAAAAATTTTTATTTATAATTATTATATTATTTACATTAATTATCATTAACTTTAGTCTTTGCACAACTAAGTTAGTTTATTATTTGTATTAAATTTATTAGCTTAGCTGATTTTTTGTTTGTACTCTTCTAAAGCTTTAGAAATTTGGTCTGGACAAGATGTTGGCTTAAAACCACATCTTATTCCTTTAAGCCTTTCAATTACTTCATCTACTTTAAGGCCTACTACTAACTTTGCAATACCTTGTAAATTTCCTGAACAACCACCTATTACTTTAAGATTAGTTACTACTCCATTTTCTATGTTGAACACCATTTCTTGAGAACAAACTCCTTCTGGATGATATCTATATTCCATAATATAATTTATTCCTTTCTCTAAAATGTTTATTACCTTTTATATTTTCTAAATTACATTAATATTATACAATAGATAAGCTGAAAAATCAATCATAAATATTAAAAATACAGTACTCTTCAAAATTAAGTACTGCATTAAAGTAGTTTATAGAATTTAGCCCCTTTCAAAATATATTTTACTTACAACTAAATTCATCTATCTTTATTTTATAATTTACCTGACATCCGGACACTTTTTTAAAAAGAGTTTAAACAACATATTTGTCGTCTAAACTCTTTCTCTTTTTATTTTTT